>DAOUDJ010000166.1:0-1942 GCA_034430795.1 Anaerolineales bacterium
CTGGTTCAGCAGGGAGCCGATCTTGCGCGTCGCCCAGAGGCGCGGTAGGAAGTCTTCGCCCCCGGAGGAACGGAAACGCTGTCGTTCGTATTCGAAGGTCAAATCATCCTCGTTTGCCACGCCGCTCAAGCTGATTGTCTCGTAGCCAGAGCCGCGATAGCGCCCGACCAGGATTAATTGGCTGCCGGCGAACAAGTCAGGGAGAGCCTGCGGATAGAGGTCGAAGGTGACGATGTCACCAAAGTCGATCTCTATGTCTGTTAGGACCGGCATGCTCACTTTATTGTAAAAGGCGGAGACGGTCTCATCGATCGCCTGATTTGGGGTGACATAGGTTGTCGTGCCTCGATTATCTTGGGCGAGTGAATCCAGCAGGTATGTGTCCACGTCGTAGCCGACGCCGAAGACAAAAAGTCGGATTGCCTTGAAGCTATCGCGTTCCACGTTCTGAAGGATCATCTGTCTATCCGTAACGCCTTCCGTGGGCAGGCCATCGGTCATGAAGATGAGAATGGTGGGGCGTACACGACTGGCCATATCGATAGCTTCGAGCAAGGCTCGATTGATATCCGTTGAGCCTGCGGCGGAGAGCGAATCTACCCAACGGATCGCTTCGTCCGCTTCATTCGCGGGCTGGAGTTCTTGGGCGAAGGAATTGGTCCCGGTGCTGAAGGTGATGATATTAAACCGATCTTGGGGATTGAGGTGGTTCAGGACGTAACGGAGCGCATCCTGTGCTTGGCGAAATTTCTCCCCATCCATGCTGCCCGACCTGTCGAGCACGAGAAGAACATCTTTCGCCACAATCTCACTCTGTTCGCTTATGAAGCTCGGGGCAGCGAGCAGAAGGAAGAAGCCATGTGGATCGTCGCTCTCGGGTTCCTTGAAAGTTAGCAGGTTAAGCCCAATATCCTCGCTTGAAATGGAGTAGTACAGATCGAAGTCTTTGTCAGGGGTGATGTCGAATTCCTCGTAGCCGACGGTGAATCGGTGCGAACCATTCCGGTCGATCGCTACTTGATGCGAAGGGGAATAAACTGCACGCACGGGCTGCGGCGATTGAACATCGATGTTGATGACGACCTCTTCCAACGGTAAGGTTGAAAATTTCTCCGTGTTCAGCGGGTAGCGGTAATGGATCAGACCGTTATCGGCCTCCAGGATTTGGCTGTATTCCAGCTCGATCCTACTTTCCCCACCCGGGGGGATGGGGAAGATCGAGGCTTGCACGGCTTCCCGATCGATGTACTCCAGCAAAGCGGGATCGCGCATTTCGCGTACGATCTGCTCATATATTTGGCGGGCTTCTTCTTTAGTTAAAACCTTCCCCTCCACGGGTTCTCCATCGATCCAAAGTGTGAACGCGTTTACCGTCGCACCCTTTGGAAGTGGGAAAACATAGATCCCTTCGATCGTCCAATCGTTATCATTTCGAAATACTTGATCTACATGTGTGACCGCAACCTGGTCTCGGATTTCAACGTCAACATGGTGATAGACGATAGCAAGTTGTGAAATCGGAATCGGTCGCGGGCAAGGTCCAGGGTGGCAGATCGGTGGCTGGGGGATGATGATGCCATCGGCATAGGCGGGCACCGCAGAGAGCAGAAGTCCGATCAGTAAAAGAATATTTGGGAGAAAGAACATCTTTCGGCGCATGATAAACCTCCATATACTCACTTTCGGTTCTACATGCAAGACGTCATCCAACCCCCGTTGGTTCCCTGGTGTTTGTGAAGGTTTGCTGAAAAAACGTTCGTTTGGGAGAAGCGCCGATGTGTCTGCGTGGTATAATGAGGAAAGTTCTCCCACAGAATGTCGTGGGAGTTTATGAATCTCCTGGCAAGAAAACCCCATCCCTTGGGGTGGGGATGAATTGCCCCCGTCGTATACTTCATGCAGCACCTTAACAACTGAAGATATGAGGTTGTAAACAGGAATC
>DAOUDJ010000167.1:0-23840 GCA_034430795.1 Anaerolineales bacterium
TCTGTAGGAAAGTGGATGGGTGTCATGCTTTCTATTGTGAACGCTTCATCAAGCCATTAAAAGAATCGAATGTAACCAATAACCCATTACCTTTGACTCGGATGCCTGAGTAGTTACGAATTGTTTTCATTAAGGTCATCCCTCATAGAGTCCAATGCTAATTTGTCTCGTGTTCAGCCTCGAATAGCCGTGCCCTCTACTTCATCTCTTTGATTCATAAGGAAACATTATGTTCCAGCAGTTTCATGATGGCCCAGGCAGCACCATCCCCATCATTCGAAGGCGCTACGCGGTCAGCAGCCTGTTTGACATCTTCCAGCGCGTTGCCCATAGCAACGGAGGTTCCTACTTCATTGAACATGCTGATGTCGTTGTGCCCGTCCCCAATGGCAGCCACTTCAGCAGGATTGAATCCTAAATACTGAATTAGATATCGTACACTTGTCCCCTTATCCGCTTCGCTCGCAGTGATATCTAGATAGCGCTCACCCGAAAGTGCGCTGTAAAGCGGATCGAGCTCATCGTTCAAGAGAGATTGCATTGACGAAATGATGGCACCAGGACCTATTAAAGTGATCTTGCTTGCCGGTTCAGTCAGAGTCATCAGGATGTCATCAGTTCGCGTGAAATTGCCGGAGGAAATCCGGTTAATCTCGTCTGCAGTCTCCTCATCTGACTCAAGCAGATTTTCAGTGAAAGTTTGCATCATGATTCCAAGATTCAGCTCGCGAGATTTCACGACCAGATTATTAGCGCGATCAAACGGTATCACTAAATGCCTGAGGGGAGGGTTGGGGCCGGGTAGACCAATGCAAGCACCCCCGAGCGAGATGAGCGGGATGAAAATCCCCAACTCCGAGGCAAGGTTATCGAGCTGCGTCTTGTTTCGGCCAGAGGCTAGTGAGATCTGCACCTCTTCCATTATCGCGGATTGGATGGTTTGACGAACCCCTTCACGAAGTTGACTCTCAGAATCTAGCAGCGTCCCGTCGACGTCCAAGATAATCAACTGAATTCTAGATGGTTTTTTTTCTCCTGGCTTTAGTGAAGGTCTCGAAGGCTTCATCCCTAGTCCTCTCGATTTACCCGTCTTTCATTTTATCTATCTAACCATTGGATTAGCGATCGGTTCCGGTTCAGCCATGGTGATTGCAAGGCGTTGGAGAACCCTGAATGGAAACTTGAGCGCCTCGGTGTAGTTCGGATAAACATCGCAAATCTGGCAAAAGAACACCAAGTTGATGACCCTGAAGGGTCGAGCGGATGTTATCAGGGCGGATGGTTGAAATCGGATTGACGCTAATATGGGCCGGTCAGTTTAGATGCGGGAAACAACCGATCAATATCCCAGCTATTCGACTTGAAAATCGGATTCGATGAGCGACTTTAATGCCTCGATGGCCTCAGCCTCATCCACTCCTTCAGCTTTGAGCTCAATAAAATGATTCTGCTCCACTGCGAGTGTGAGAACATCGAGAATACTCTTGGCATTAACCCATTCCGATTCGGAACTCGCGTTTCGCACATCCATAGAAGCATCAAACTCATTCACTGTTAGGAGAAACAAATGTAAGGGTCGTAAGTGCAAGCCTACTTCATTGATAACTTGGATGCGAAGTTGTTTCATAAGGAGCCCTCCAGATTTATAAGATGGTTGTATGGTTTTCGTGTCAGGGTCGATGCTCAGCGATGTCTGCAAAAGCCTCCATGTCGAGTTCCTCAGGGATGGACAATGATTTTATAGCTTTCCTCGTTCATCGATTGGATCGCTGTGAGGATACCCTCAAGTTCGCAATACCCGGTGATCATATCATTGATTTGAATCTTGCCGGTTTCAACCCATGCTAGCGCTTGGCCCATTTCTGACAGGGAAGCGGAATAACTGCTGACCAGGTTCAGCTCTCGTCTGAAAAGTTCATAAAAATCTAGCTTTAGAGGGGATTGTTCAACGGGACCGGCAAAAATAGAGATCGCTCCCCCGTCGCGAATCCATGTCATGCTCTGATCGATGGTGGCTTGATTGGTCACCGTAAGCACAACGAAGTCAGCCCCGCAACGTCCGGTGTTGCTCTTGATTTCCTTCCATGCATCGTGACGAAGTGGATTCAAAATGAGGTCTGCTCCGAGCGCGGTTGCTTTCTCAAGTCGTAGATCGCTTATATCGACTGCGATTACTTCTACCTGGAGTTGATGGAGAAGCTGGACAAAAAGTAAACCCATCACACCGATCCCGACGACAACTGCATGGTCCAGAGGCTGCCAGTGCAAGCGGTTTATCGCATGCAAACAACAGGCAATTGGATCGATGAATGTCGCTTGGTCAAAGTGCATGGCATCCGGTATGCGCATTACAGTATGGTTGACGTGATCGGCTGATAAGGCAACGTATTCACTGAAGCCACCAGGGGTGACTCGCGAGCGTTTGAATGACGCGCACATGGCAAAGCTGCCTCGCCGGCAATATTGGCAGTGCAAGCACGGCACATGAACATGGCCGACTGCGATGCGGTCCCCGATTTGGTAGATATGGTCGGCTCGGGGATCAATTTGGACAACTTCACCAGCGATCTCATGACCTATGACACGTCTCTCTGTGGAGAGTGAGTTCATGACCTTGATGATGTCGGAGCCACAAATGCCCACGCTCTTCGTTTGAAGGATCAAACCTCCTGGGGGGAGATCTGGGAAGGACACTTCCACAACCTCCATGCTTTCCTTCCCTCTCAGCATACAGACCTGCATTGACTCTGGTAGCTTATTTGACATGGCGCACTACTCCTGGTGAGGTCAAGATGGCAGTCTAGGAAGGAACCTGGCTTTCGTTTTGTTGCGGTTTTACCAAGACTTTTAGTCCGTACTTCTCACGGGCGGCGTCGAGAGCGGAATGAATCTGGGGCAGCGGATATCGGTGCGTGATAAGCTCAGCAAGCTTGATCCTGCCGACGGAAACCATTTCCAGGCAGGCTCGAAAGTCCCGGTTTGTCTGGCCGGTGGTCCCGGTTACTGTTAATTCCTTATAGTGGATGAGATTGCTGTCGATAGTAGTGATGCAGGAATCTTTTGGAAGGCCACTGAACAAATTGATACGACCATGCACTTTCGCGATTTGGAGCGCTTGCAGCTGCGCTTTCGCAGCAGGTGTTGCAATAATGATTACATCGATTCCTTTACCATTGTTCAGTTCCAAAAGCTGGGCCTGGAAATGCTCCTGACTGGGGTCCACGATGGCATCTGCGATGGGGTGCGGGAATTGCTCGATCCGTTCGGAGTGGGATGTAGCGGAAAATACTTTGCTGGCGCCCATGGCTTTAGCTAGCTGCATGTGCATGATCCCGATCGGTCCGGCGCCATATACGAGGCAAGTCTCACCCGGAGAAAGTCGGCAAGCAGAAAGGCCGTGATAGCAGCAGGCCAAGGGTTCGAGAAGGGCCGCTTCATCAAACGAAATTGTATCCGGCAGGCGAGCGATGTTTCCCTGTTGGATGGTTTTTGCAGGGATGAGCATGTATTCTGAAAAACCACCATCCAATCCTACTCCAAAGCTAATGTAATCAGGGCAGATCTGTGTATATCCGCTCACGCAAAGGTCGCATTGTCCGCATCCCATATTCGGTGCAACGGCCACTCGCGTATCGCGCTCAACGCCTTGCACCTTCGAACCAACTTCGACGATGGTTCCCGATAGCTCATGGCCTAAAATGCGAGGGGTGTTGGCGTCCAGACGGCGATGACCGCTATGTAGAATCCGTAAATCTGTACCGCAAATCCCGCAAGCTTCAACCCGGAGCAGCGCCTCATCGGGTCCGAAGGAAGGGATTTCACGTTCGATTAGCACTATGCCTTGATTGGGCTCAAAAACAGCAGCAAACATCATCGTCCTCACAGATTCTTATGAGAGATCCAAAACCGCACGTAATTCGGCAAATTCGCCCGCGGCCGCATCCAGAGTTTGACCTTTCAGTGTAGCTGTGATCGCCTGGCGGACAGCGCGCACACCGGCAGCCAATCCCATCGGGTGACGTTGAACAGCGCCGCCGATGACGAGCATCACGTCATGTCCGACATCCTGGATCACTTTGGGCACAGCAAGGGCGTTCAAGCCCCCACCAACCTGGGTGAAAACAGGCTTGATTGTGGTCATAGGCGCCTTGGATTGTTTCAAGATGCGAATATAGCTCTCCCTCAAATGCGGAAATCGACCGTAAGGGACGGGGATGGCATTAATATCCGCTCCAGCTAACCGGAAGAGCTTAGCCGCGTAAATATGAGCACTAATCCCAAAATTAGGGGACCAACTTGTGGCGCCGAGCAAAGCCGGATGGGCGAAAATTGGTACATCTATTGCAGAATCTTCTGCCAGCATCTGGAGCGCCCCGATGCCGGTTGATAGCGGAGTGAGCATGAGGCCGGAGGCTCCCGCTTCGATGGCGCGCAACGCGTTTTCCCTCATGTGGTCCGGCCGGTCAGTAATGCTTGTTAAATAGAGCACACGGTGGCCATTTTCTTCATAGACCCTTTTCGCCATCTCCATGCATGCTCGCACCCGTTCCTCAATGGGGAAGTCTTTTGTATAAGCCATGAGTTCGTCATCTTTGATGACCTCAGCTCCACCGAGAGCGTGCTCGTAAAAACACTCGGCGGCCTCACGGGCTCCTAGACCAACGGAAGGTTTCAGAATGCTGCATATAAGTGGCCGATCAGTGTCCAGGAGCTCACGGATCCCCGATAGGCCGAATTTGGGTCCTTGGAAGGCTGAGATGAATGCGGCCGGAAGGTCGAGGTCTACCAATTTAATCATGCCGGCCAGGCTCAAATCTCCCAAAACCATCGTGAGCAGCATTGGTAATTGAAGACCGGAATTGGCGATCGGAAACGCGACTCTCGCTACGCATGACACGCGCGCATCTGAGGACAAGGATGCTTTTGATTCATGATCGGGGACCCGGAAGAAACTCAGGAGCTTTCCTCCATACCCTTCGACCATAGGTTCTAGCTGGTCTGAAACATAACTCATGCGACCGATAGTTTGCTCTGTTCCCGCCGCGACAGCTCGGCTGAGGTAATCTTCTTGAGCAGGGCCTTGCATGAGATAGGTAGCAACAATGAATTTTTCTGGATCCAGCCCTTCGCTCAAAGTGATCGCTCGATCGTAGACATCAGACATCTTGTTCCTCCTGAGGCTGCTGAGCAGAATATAATATCTTATCGTCACGGTTTTGGTTTGGATCACTGATTTTTCGAGTGCGTACGAGATCGACTTCGAATCGCGCTCTATCGGCGCGGTGTTTACCGATGGAGTACTCAAAGGGTCGTCCATCACTAAGGTATACAAGGCTTGTCAGAAGAAGGAGAGGTGATCCAGCCTTGATATCGAGGTTGTGGGCATCATCCTGGGTTGCCAGGGCAGCCTCAACGATGCGGGTTCCGTGGGTAATGATAAGGCCAAAGCGGTTCTCCAGTAGTTCGTAAAGGGATCCATCGGCAAAATCTTCATCTGCCAACCTTGGTTCCACATCGATTCGCAAATAGGTCTCGGAGAGCAGGTGAGGTTCATTGTCGACAAAGCGAAGCCTTTTCAGGAAGAGAATGGACTTGCAAGTATCAATTTCGAGATTCGCGGCGATTTCCGGCGAAGGCTCTTGAATTCGCTTCTCAAGGACTCTGGTCCCCGGTCGGTGACCTTGATCAATCGTATCCTCATAGAATCCCAGCAACTCTCGGATGAGAGATTCCTTGACTATGCGTTTGGAGACGAAAGTACCCTTGCCCGGTAAGCGTTCGATTAAGCGACGATTAACCAGGTTTTGAAGAGCTTGCCGGATCACACTGCGACTGACCTGGTAATGCTCGCATAAAGCCACTTCCGTGGGCAACTGGTCGCCAGGGGACAGAGCATGTTCAAGGATCTGTGTTTCCAGGATCTTCTCAATCTGGAAATACAAAGGGATTGGCGATTTCTTCTCAAGTATATTCTCAACGGAGGATGATATTTTATTCATTACATTGTTCTGGGATTGTAGTTAATGTCGCTCCAAGCTAATATATCATAATGTTATTAAGTTATGATGTTTTGTATCATAGCACTGAGCACAAGACACTCCAAGTGCCGTAGAGGTGAAGATTATGGGATCCAATTCTTCAATCGACAAACTATGCATCAACACACTCCGTTTCTTGGCTGTGGATGCTGTCGAGCAGGCTGGTGTGGGTCATCTTGGCACACCGTTGGGAGCGGCGCCCATGGCCTATATTCTTTGGGATCGTTTCCTGCGGCATGATGCTGCCCATCCTGAATGGGCTGACCGAGATCGGTTTATCCTCTCCTGTGGACATGCCTCACTCCTGCTCTATGCTCTCCTCCATCTCACGGGCTATGATCTAGCCCTTGATGAGTTCAAGCGCTTCCGGGAGCGGGAGAGCAAAACCCCCGGACACCCAGAATTCGGATTGACCCCGGGTGTGGCGGCGACAACTGGGCCCTTGGGACAAGGTTTTGCGTTCGCAACCGGTATGGCAATCGCCGAAAAACACCTTGGGCATCGATATAACCGCCCCGGCCACAAAATCATCGATCATCATACCTATGTGCTCGTTTCTGACGGGGATCTGCAGGAGGGTGTCAGCGCAGAGGCTGCCAGCCTGGCTGGCACGCTAGAGCTTGGGAAACTGATCGCTATTTATGATGATAACGACATTCAAATAGAGGGGCCTTCACAACTAGCATTCAGGGAAGATGTCTCCTCTCGCTTCAAGGCTTACGGCTGGCACGTTGTCGATGGTATAGAGGGGGAGGATCTTCGAGGCATAACTTCCGCTCTGCAGGAGGCCATACTCGAACAGGTTCGACCATCCTTGATTTCGGTCTGCACAAAAATCGGTTTTGGTAGCCCGGTCGAAGGTACGGCACGGGCTCACCATGGCCCGCTGGGACCGGAGGGCGTTCGTGAGACTAAAGCAAGATTGGGATGGTCCTTTACGGAAACCTTCTGGATTCCTGATGCTGTTCGGGACCATTTTGGACACAAGAGCAAAAGAGGGTCAGAAGTATACGCTGCCTGGCAGGTCCGCTGGGACTCTTTCTGCGCGCAATACCCGGACTTGGCTTCTGAGGTCAAGCATGCACAATCCGGTGATCTCCCAGCTGGATGGGATGACGAGCTGGAAGCCTTATTTCAAAATAGCGGTGTGGGTATGGCCCCTCGAAAGGCATCCGGCAAAGTGCTTAACCTCCTGGCTGAAAGGATTCCGAGTCTTATCGGAGGATCCGCGGATCTGGCGCCGAGCACATCAACACTCCTAACCAAAGAAAGCGATTTTAGCGCAGAAAATCCTGCCGGCCGCAACCTTCATTTCGGCGTACGGGAGCATGCCATGGCCGCAGCAGGTGTCGGCATGGCCTTGCATGGTGGCGTGAGACCTTATGTAGCAACCTATCTGGCTTTTTCCGATTACCTACGCCCCACGCTCCGACTTTCAGCGATGATGCGGCAACCTCTCATCTACATATTCACACACGACAGCATTGCCGTTGGAAAGGATGGGCCGACCCATCAAGCGGTGGAGCAGATCATGAGTCTGAGGGCAGTCCCGAATCTTGTTGTCATCCGTCCAGCCGATGTCTATGAGGTTGCAGAAGCCTGGCGCGTTGCGCTCGATCGGAAGGACGGTCCCACAGCTCTTTTACTTGCCCGACAGGATTTACCGATGATAGATAGGCATGAACATGCATCTGCCAAAGATCTTCACCTTGGCGGTTATATCCTTTGGGAGGGCGAGGGGTCCGAGCTTGATATCGTTATACTCGCCACGGGGTCTGAAGTTCACCTTGCGCTTGAAGTTGGTAAGAGATTACAGAAAGAGGGGGCTGGCGCTCGCGTTGTATCGATACCTTCCTGGGAGTTATTCGATGCCCAGCCAAAATCCTATCGAGACACAGTGCTTCCACCACACCTCACGCGGCGGCTTTCACTGGAAGCGGGTATCACAAACGGTTGGGAACATTATGTAGGTCTTACCGGCCTGTCATTGGGGGTCGATGACTATGGTGCGAGTGCCTCGGAGCAAGATCTATTCCAGGATTTCGGGCTTACAACTGAAGACGCTTTGACCGCCGGTCGGCGCCTTCTGGCTCTCAATCCATGAAAAATCTGTTTCCTGGAGAAGACAGCAGTGCCCTCCCAGCTCATGGGAGGGCATCGTTTTTAGTGTGCATATCCACCGTTCCTAGGAGGGAATATTCCCTCGCTGAAGCAGGCAGAAGGCATTTGTATCGATACGCTCGACGGTATCGAAACCGGTGTAGAGGTTTGTGGCTAGTAAAAAGAGGCCGTGCTTCGGTGCCATGACCGCTACCGCGCCTTTGGCGAGACGATCAATTTGCGGGCGAATTCCATTTGCCACCGCATCAGCTAACGATTGCGAGTGAGCTTTCTCATCGGGGATCTGGATGATCTCACCGAATTTCTCAGTGGCGTGCAGCGTGGGCGGGATCGGTTTTACGGCTGAACAAAAAACCAGGACGTTGCGCGCGTGTGCATGGACAACCGCTGTACCTTCAGGGTAGAATTCAGTGAGTAATTTTACGTGCACTTTTGCCTCGCGTGATACCTCTCCATCGCCCTCGAGTTTATTCCCTTCAAGGTCAAGGGTTAAAATCTGTTTCGTATTTAATTTCCAGTGGAATAGATTTCCTGCGTACCGTGGGGTCATCAGGATGATATCTTCGATTCGAACACCGATGTTGCCACCCGCGGCATCGGTTAAATGACGGTCGAAAAGTTCCTGACCGTAGGCAACGATCAATTCCTTCATTTCCTGCTTTGATTGGCTCATGAATTTCATTTCTTATTCTTATGCTTGGATCGAAAAAGGGTGGGGGGGGGAGAAGGAACCCCTATCATTTTAGTCCCCGAGAGGCAGTTCTACAAGATTGACCCGAGGGAGCATCTCCTGAACAGTTTCAAACTCAATTCGTCCTGCGCCGCGGACTTGTGTATTCGCAGTCCCGCACGCCACACCCCAACGAACAAGTTCCTTCAAGTGAGCACCTTCAACCATCTGTTTCGCGATGCCTGCGAGTTGGGAATCACCGCATCCCACAACATTAACGATTGTAGCAACTTTGAGTGCACCTTCCCAAATTTCATTACCATCGGTCGCTATCAGTCCATCCTCGCCATGGCTCAATGCCACGATGGGGATTCCGCTTTTCTGAAGCTCAAACATGGCGGTGATTTGTTGATCCAAGGTGTCGAGAGGTCTCTGGAAATAGCCACTGAGTTCGTTCCGGTTGACCTTCACCATATAAGGCTTTGCGTTGATTCCCTGCCTCAGTGCTTCACCCGAGCTATCAAGAAGTGTGGGTATGTCAACTTGGTTCGCCATCTCGATCATTCGTGCAAACACAGGAGCAAGTAGATCGGTTTGCCCCGATCCACAATAAATCACCATAGACGCCTCTCTGAGCAGTCCACGATAATGTTGATAAAGGCGCTCGATCTCAGCTTCAGTGACGGATTGACCGGGTTCGTACAAAGGATATGTATCGCCTGTTTCATCTACTTGCAGGATTGTTGAAGTGCGCGTGGGTTCCTTGCATTCCACGAATGAGGTGCGGATTCCCTCTACTTCAATGTGTTCTGTGATAAAAACCCCGCTGTATCCCCCTTGGAAACCTGAGGCAATGACGGGTGCTTGAATCCTGGTAAGCGCACGGGCAACATTATTACCCTTTCCACCACCGTGGGTCATCTCAATCGTGCAACGTGAGACTTCATTCGGTCGCAACCTTCGAACTCTCAAGACTTTATCAATCGCAGGGTGAAGAGTAATGGTAATAATGCTCATAAAACTGCCCTCATATGACTCATACAATGCTCATTTGTATTTACTGATTATGTCTAATGTTAACCCAATCCCACGCGTTCGTCGAATAACCTATCGATCAATCTCACACCATTTAGCTTCAAGAAGAATTTGCCAGTCAGGCATGGCCTTGTACAACGCCGGTAGAAAACGCACATGCTCTGATCAAGTGATAAGAATCAAGCTCAATGCCCTTATAATATTGGGTATCTCGGATCTTCGCACTCTTGGGGCGGATCGTTCTACACTTTGGGTAAGGGAGGCATGTTGATAAAAATGCCTGTGCTCTCGCCTGTCTTGGTTCCCGCAAGGAACTACATGGTGCAGGATGATACATTCAACAGACATGACATCATTGTTACGTAATATTTGGTAGAAGGAGGGAACTATGGATAAGTGGTTGCTGGGTATCGATGTCGGCGGCACACAGATAAGAGCTGCTTTGATCAACGACAAGGGAGATCTTGAATCCCGGAATGCGACGGGGACACCAGCCGAGGAAGGTCCTGATGCTGTGATCAGCGCGATCCTTCATATAGTAGATTCAGCGCTGGAGTCGACGGGAGTGGACGTGATTGGCATCGGCCTTGGTGTCCCTGGACCGGTCGATCCAGTAAGCGGGACGATTTACAATCCTCCGAACCTACCAGGATGGGGAACTCGATCCATACTCGAGCCTATACAGGATCGGTTCTCGATCCCGGTCTTCGTTGGTAACGATGCTAATGTCGCCGCCTTGGGTGAGCAACGCTTCGGCGCTGGGAAGGGTGTCGAAGATCTGCTTTACGTAACAGTAAGCACGGGAATTGGTGGTGGAATAATTAGTGGTGGCAAGTTGCTAACGGGCTGGAGAGGCCTCGCAGCAGAAATTGGACACCAGACCATCGTCGATGATGGTCCAATTTGTGGGTGTGGGCAACCGGGACATCTGGAAGCTCTTGCCTCTGGTCCTGCAATCGCGCAATTAGTGAAGGATGAAATTCGTAATGGCCAAACGAGTCAAGTGATCGATGGTGTGAAAGACATTGATTCGATTACGGCTGCTGATGTGGCTAGGGCAGCCTTCAAGGGGGATGAAGTATCTATTGCCGCCTATCAAAAAGCCGGGGCGTATATCGGTATAGGCTTAACGAATCTGATCCATATTTTAGAGCCCCAAAAGATTTTGATTGGCGGTGGTGTTACCAAGGCCGGCGAACTGCTCTTCAAGCCGATTCGCGAAACTGTGCATCTCAGAGTTATGTCAGATATCTTCCGTGAGATCAAAATTGAGCAAGCTGAGCTTGGAGATGATGTAGGTCTTTACGGCGCCGCGGCAGTCGCGCTTGTTGGTATTCAACATTGAAAAATGGTCTATCGATAAATATCCTCAATGCAGAGGTCGTAAAAATTAGCCAGGAAGCATATCTCGTTCATCGGAAGACATCCTTATAAAACTCGGGTCTAGGCACAATGCAGCTCGTTGTTGGATCCGCCCAATGCTTCGGATAAGTGGCGTGGCTTTAGCGCAGCGGAATACACGTCCGAGTCCACACGCTGATTTAACGGAGTTTTAGCCTCCATTAGCTGTTCGTACGCGTTCACCGATTAGACTGCCGATTTTCATAGCTTCTTCCCATATTTCTTTCTGATCCTCGACCCGTGAATATGGATAATCGCATGTCCTAGCATCTTGTCCGAAGCGACTTTTTACTCCACTCATCTCACATTCATCTCCCTTGCCACAGAACAAGCAGGGAAGATTACCCTTAACCGTCACTTGCCCAATAAGCTCCATCCGTTCCTGTTTCTCCAATTCGTTGACTAATGCTTGATTGACGCTAACCAGCGCGTCGGGGCTCAGGCCCGTTACGACAGTTGCAAGCAGCTTGCCCCTTAGCAGGTTGTTCACATGTCTCAGTGACCAGAACCTTTCAAGAAGCGCTTTAGTGAAACCATCTATCTGTTTGTAGGGAGTATAGGCACCGATAATCAATGCCTTGGCGTCCTTGATTTTTTCTGCAAGTTCCGGAAAATCATCCTTAACTTTGCAGATGTTGTCCGGAACACAAAGTTGACAAGCAATGCAAGGTCTAACGTTAATTCTGCTAAGTTTAACAAATTCGGATTCTAGTTCGGTCGCAGCCAGAATAGCTTTTACAAGTCGGTCCGTGTTACTGTTTTTTATTGGACTTCCGGAAATTCCCAATACTTGAATACTCATACCAATTCTCCTAAATTTATTATTAATTAAGCCGGATCCCCGCTTCGAGTTTGATGCCCCTCTTATGCAACGAATATCGTTGCGGAGCATCGTTCATCCCGCTTGACCAGAACTCGAAATGTATATGGAGCGAAGCCTGTTCGGGTCAAGTAAGCTTGCTTCCCTAATCATAGGTTTATCAATAGCGATAATGATACTCTAGATAAACCTGTCCAACCTGCACCTGCGGCGCAGGCACAAGTAAGCGAATGAACGATCTACCCAATTTCGTTTGATAATTTGGTATGCACTGATTACAGCTATACTTTCAGCCAGTCGAGGGACCAAGGATCAGCTACGCAATGTGATGTCCCCTCGTTCTTGTGCAATGGGTGGGATATGTCGGGTGCACCGTTCGTCCCGAGAAGATCGTTCATCAAATAGACTTAAGGTGATCCTGTTATTCTCCCATGACTTCCGAATATCTAGCGTTTTCTAATGGTTTTTCATCCTGGGGTCTTTACGGGACAGCGAGATATTAGGCTAATCTAGTTAACGCCAGATGGATTGATCTATAGCTATCCTCGACAACTCTTAATGAACTGCTTTAGTGGTATGGAACCGCTATCGAAGACCTTGGATCATAATTTCTTGACTCCGAGCCCGCATCTGCATCTCATGATGGGGCACTCTATGACGTTTAGACTGCCAAACTTTGATGGGCGAAATTAGTTTTGTATTGTCTTGATAATTCCTTCGGTCATGAAGTATTGTTGGTCTCCACAATGTATTTCTTTGAAAACCAGCAGGATATACATAGCAATGCTCAATTAATTCTGCATAAAGACGCAATTGGTGTGCCGGCTATGGAGCGAGCGCCTGAGTTGTTGACACGATCTCCATACTCATCACAAATAACTTACTCTCATCCCCGACATGGTTGAGTAAGAATTGATGACTGGACCTGGGAGTCAAAATCTGTGCCAGCGGATCCTTACTGGTCTATTTACCAGTTTCACTAATTTTAGTTTGCCGTACTTGCTCCCTTAGCCAGAGTAAAAATGTTCTTCAAAACCCTTGGTGTCGGTTTCAATCCAGAATAAGTCTCCGGCAAGTGGTTGTTGTTCTTTTTGCTCCCTTGATAAATCGATTGAGGCAGAGGTGATGAAAAGTGTGCTCATGTCTGATCCGCCAAATGCGCAGCTTGTAGGTCTTTTGACAGGTAAGGGAATTTCTTGAATTACTTCTCCTAGTGGGCTGTATCGAATAACTTTCCAACCATCCCAACGCGCACTCCACAGACATCCTTCACGATCAATTACTAGTCCGTTAGGCACACCATCTTCCTCAAGCGTTGAAATTAACTCTTGTCGATTGGAGATGTTCCCGGTAAGCTCATCGTAATCATAAACATAAACAACCTCTCGAGCAGAATCAGTAAAGTACATTCTCCGCCTGTCCGGACTCCAGCCGATGCCGTTGGAGATGCCGATTTTCGTCTCCATTGTGTGGACCATGCCGTCGGGATCGAGTCTGTAGAGGTTGTTGGCCATGCCTTCCGGAGTCATGGTCCCAGCCCAAAAACGACCTTGGGAATCAACGCGGCCATCATTGAAGCGCGCATTTTGTCGATTGGGTTCGGGATGGGAGATTTGCGCAATCTGCTTGGTTACGATTGACCAACGGGAGAATCCATGTTGACCGGCAAGGATCAGGTCCCCATTCGTGCAAAATGCCAGGCAGCCCACCGGGTAACCAATTTCAAAGGTCTCATATATCCCACTAGCCGGATTGAATTGGTTGATCGTACCCGCATCGATGTCAACCCAGTACAAACATCGTTCTTTTGGATGCCATAAAGGTCCTTCCCCCAGGATGTTTTGTACAGGAAGGGAATTTTCTTGTTTCCACATCGGTCAGATTCTCACGAACAGGGGTATGAAAGAGCGGAAGTTGAGTTTATGGCGATCTAATTCTTTCTGATATTTTCCCACGACTGCACACGTCGCGATGATGTTTACTGATGCTAGTAGTCAGCGCGAGAAGCTGGTCTGCAGATAATAACAAGCCGCCGGGAAATACCAGCGGCCTGTTTGGTCGGGGCGGGCGGATTTGAACCGCCGACCCCTTGCACCCCATGCAAGTGCGCTACCGGGCTGCGCTACGCCCCGAACATGTTCGATTATAGCGCGCCGAGGGTGTTCCTTCAAGGTGCGAATAGTGAACAGCCTCACGCGCCATTTCAAAACGAGACAAGCAGCGAGGAGAAAAGAGTGACGGCGGTGTTCACCTGACTGATCATGACGCGGAGGGGCTTAGCCGGGGGATCCTAAGCTGTTGTTAAAGTTTGCTGAATTCAGCCATGATTCGCACGGTATGCTGTACACCAGTAATAAAGTTGTCGATTACGATGTTCTCATTCGGCGCGTGGATGTTTGCCTTCGGGTAACTGATCCCCGCGGTTGCCACAGGGACTTTTAGCTTGTGTAAAAACGGATGGTTGGGTCCGGAGCCAGGCGACATCGGTAGAATCCTCTGGGGTACTCCGTAGACATCTTCTGCTGTTTCGACGACGAGATGAAGGAAAGGATCGTCGAGGTCGGTCCGGGCTGGATTTTCACCCGCCAAGTATGTGACCTCCACATCGTGGAAACCCTCGTTATCGAGATGGTTTTGCAATTGAAGAACGACCTCTTCGGGATCCTGGTTGGGCACAAGGCGGAAATCAACTTTTGCGCTCGCCAGGGCGGGGAGAACTGTCTTCGACCCCGGTCCCTGATAGCCCGAGGTGAGCCCACAGACGGTGCATGTTGGACTGAATATCTCCTCCCGCAGCAATTCGGTGCCGCCCTCGATATCCTTTAGAAAACCGCTCAAGCCGTAAGTGCTGCAATACTCCTCGGCCATGTCTGGGAATTGAGCGAGAAGCTCGAGATCACGCTCGCTCGGCGGTAGGACACGGTCATAAAAGCCCGGCAGGCGGATGTGTTCATCGGGTCCTTTGAGTGAGTTAAGCGCCCAAATCAGCCTCCAGGCGGCGTTTGGGAAAATCGAGCCGCCTAATCCGGAATGGGCATCGATGCTGGCGGATCTGACGCTGAGCTCCACATAGCAGATGCCGCGCAACCCCGCGACTTGCCCCGGCGTACCCTCGTGATCAACCCCTCCGAATTCCCAGATGCACGCGTCCGCGGCGAGAAGATCGAGGTGGTCGCGGATGAACTCTGGGAGGTTTGTGCTGCCGATTTCCTCCTCGCCTTCAACCAGGAACTTGACGTTGCAGGGAAGGTTGCCCTCGCTCATCAAAAAGGCGTCAATCGCCGCCAGGCGGCAGATAATATGCCCTTTATCGTCACTTACGCCGCGAGCGAACATCTTTCCATCACGCAGGGTGGGCTCGAAGGGCGGCGAATCCCAGAGCTCGAGCGGCTCGGGTGGTTGGACATCATAGTGGTTGTAGAAGAGAAGCGTTCGGTCCGATCGACCTTTCCGCTCTGCGTAGACCACCGGGAAGCCCTTTGTCGGCATGATCTGCACATCGAATCCTCGCACAAGCAGCAGCTCTGCGGTCAATTGGGCACACTCCACCATGCCGATATTTTTCGCGGCAATGCTGGGCTGGGTGCACAGCCGCTTCAGATCGCCTAGGCTTGTCTGCAAATTGCTTTGGATTGTGTCATCGAGTGTTTTGAAATCAGCCATTGGGTCGTTTACCCCTTTTCGTTTCTAGTATTATAGAGATGTGCATCAACCTGCCAATCGATTGTTCCTTGATTCGAGAAAGGATTCTATAATCCTGCCCATGGAGGATAGGATGCGATTGATCGATGCGCCGATTTCTGAGACCTCATTCTTTGGCATGGCGATAGACTCGGCGATCGTCGGGGCGTGTCCGATCGTGGAAATCATCTTCATCGGCTTCGCCTGAATGGTGATGATCAGATTGTAAACAAAGCCGCAAAAATCCATTTCATGTCAGGGGGTCAAGGGAACGTGCCGTTGGTCTTTCGCGCGCAGGGAGGCGCGGGCAATGCACTTGATGGGGAGCATTCCCAAAGTCTGGAAATCTTTTATTACCACATTCCAGGTCTGAAGGTAGTCAAGCCATAGGCTTCGTATGATGTCGAGGGGCTATTGAAGACTGCGAATAGAAGCGACGATTCAGTGATCTTTATCGAGCATAAACTCTTTTATCTGACAGAAGGGGATGTGCCGGAAGAGGAGTACCTGATTTTATTCGGCGAGGCGGATATAAACGTGAGGGGCGGGATATTACAACATTCACCTATTCGCATATGACGTTGCACAGCCTAGAAGCCGCTGAGCTTCTTCAGACAGAGGGATTAATGTTGAGGTTATCGATACGAGGACCCTGGTTCCCTTGGATAAGGCCTGTGTTCACAGGTCTGTAGAGAAGACCAGCAAATTAGTCGTGTGAGCGGCTTGTAAAGGTAGGGGCATAGACAGCGGCATTGCAGCAATTGTGGTCGAGGAGGCTTTAGACTAATTCGACGCTCCCATCATTCGAGTTGTTGGGCGGAAAACTACTATTCCCGTCAGTCTAAACTGGGAGCAAGTCTGTGTAACATCCGTTGAAGACGTCGTTGAGTGTGTCACACATGTAGTGGAGCTTTAGCTCCGCGTCGCGTTTGTGTTTTGATTAGGGGATTGAAAATGATCCCTAAGGAGGGTTCTCGATGGCGGTCGAGGTGATCATGCCCCAACGTGGGCAAGACTTCGAATATGGAATGGTAGTGCGTTGGTTGAAGAATGAGGGGGACCCTATTACGAAAGGTGAAGTGATCTGTGAGGTCGAGACTGAAAAAGCCGTCTTCGAGGTGGAAGCTCCTGGAGAAGGGTATCTTCGTAAGATTATTATTGGTGAAGGTGAGGAGGCCCCGATTTTATCTGTGATCGGTTATATCGGGGAGCTTGAGGAAGAAATCGTTTTTGGGGAAACCCTGGTTTCAAAGCAAGTCACGGATAGCGCCGGGGTATCCGTCAGCTCTCCAGGAGTTGACGACTCTTTATCACTTCGGGGAGATCGTGTCGCGAGTTCCCCTCGCGTCAAGCGACTTGCAGACGAGAAAGGCGTCCCTCTCGAACAGGTCAAAGGATCGGGTGCAAGGGGGCGAGTCACAGAAAAGGACGTCCTAGCATTCATTGAACTGCAAGGAGAAGATGCTGGAGCACCAATCGAATTCGGCGTGAGCGGCGGGAGAGTCGTTCGGATGTCGAAGATTCGGAAAGTCACTGCCCGCAAGATGCGACAGAGCAAGCAAACGGTCCCTCACTTCTACGTTATACGTGCTGTGGATATGACGGAAGCCTTACACATTCGGGCGGACTTCAACCGCGATCTAGATGACCCGGAAACAAGTTCGATCTCCGTGACAGATTTAATCGCTCGCGCTTGTGTGTTAGCATTTCAGGAACACCCTGAACTTAATAGCTCAGCGATGGATGATGACAAGATCGTGTTGTGGGATGGTCTCAATATTGGGTTGGCCGTTGCCGTGGATTCTGAGCTTGTTGTACCCGTTATCGAACATATTGATCGTCTTTCGCTGGGCGAAATCGCCCGGAAAAGGCGCGCCCTAGTAGAAAAAGCGAAGGAGGGAAAGCAACCCTCACTAGCTCCCGCCAGGTTCACAATCTCCAATTTAGGCATGTTCTCTGTAGATACCTTCCTGGCAATCATCAACCCACCGGAGACGGCAATTCTGGCTGTATCCAGCGTTGAGAAACGCCCCGTCGCTCTTGATGAGCAAAATGTAGGCCTGCGGGATATGCTCAACCTGACCCTATCCATTGACCACCGCGTTACCGATGGTGTGATGGCATGCAGTTTCCTGAACATGATCAAGGACCTGCTTGAGGATCCAAAAACACTTCTTTAATGGACTTCTAATCGAAAGACGGCAATGATTCATGGCTATGGACAAGGCTATCTCGTCCCACGGATGAGGTCAGTGAAGCAGCACAATCGCCGCCAGACGGCAGATGATATGTCCCTTATCGTCGCTCACGCCGCGGGCAAACATCTTTCCATCGCGCACGGTGGGCTCGAAGGGCAGCGAATCCCAGAGTTCGAGCGGCTCTGGCGGTTGGACATCATAGTGGTTGTGGAATAGAAGCGTTCGGTCTGTCTGACCTTTCCGCTCAGCGTAGACGACCGGGAAGCCCTTAGCCGGCATGATCTGCACTTCGAATCCTCGCGCTCGCAGCAGCCCTACGGTCAATTCGGCACACTCTACCATGCCGATATTTTGCGCGGCAATGCTGGGCTGGGCGCATAGCCGATTCAGATCACCTAGGTTTGTCTGCAAATTGCGTTGGATGGTGTCATCGAGGGTTTTGAAATCAGCCATCGGATTAAGGTTCTTTTTTCGTTTCTAGTATTATAGAGATGTACATTAACCTGCAAATTGGTTGTTCCTTGATTCAAGAAAGGATTCTATAATCCCGCCCATGGAGGATATGATGCGAGTAATTGACATCTCGGTTCCTATTAGTTCGGATCTGCCGGTATGGCCGGGAGACCCGCCAGTTGAATTGGAGCGCATCGCCAATATTGCGGAGGGGGCGAACGCAAACGTTTCTCGTCTTGCCTGTGGAGTTCACGTAGGTACGCATGTCGACGCCCCGGTTCACTTCGTCGAGGGAGCGACGAGTATTGAATCGTTGCCCCTTGATCGATTGCTCGGCCGGGCGTACGTCGCCGAGTTTAACGAAATTGATGTAGTCGACGACCAAGCCCTCGATTCCGCTGATCTGCCTGCCGAGGTGAGCCGGCTGCTCATCAAAACGCGGAATTCAGCCTTTTGGTCGGAAAGCCCGGTTTCGTTCCACGAGGATTTCATCGCCATCGATGCCCGTGGTGCAGAATGGCTTACGGATCACGGAGTTCAAACGGTAGGTGTGGATTACTTGTCGGTCGCGCCCTTCGGAAATAGCGTCCCCACCCATACAATTCTTCTGCAGGCAGGGGTGGTTATCATCGAGGGTTTGAACCTGTCAGGCGTTAATCCAGGATGGTACAGTCTCTATTGTCTTCCGTTGAAACTCGTTGGCAGTGACGGTGCCCCGGCGCGGGCGGTGCTACTTCAAGATGAGTAGGACGCCAAGTGGCGGCAAGTGAGGTTGAGATGTTTACAGGAACGACGCTCATTTATATTCTTGGGATCTTTTGCGTGGGGATTGTGATTTTGCTCGGGATCAGGAAAGCCTCCGGCTTTCGCTCTCGATCCTCAGAGCCTTCACCTTTGGAGCGTTTAGAGCCGCTGCTTCCCGACGCTCATCTTGAAAAAAACGAGGAGCAGGCTTCTCCGAGCAGCGAACAGATCGAGGGGATGGTTCGAAAACGGCTTGCTGAATACCCTGACCTGGCAGAGCAAGTGGTCGACTTTGGCACGGCGGAGGATGGATCGCTTGAAATCTGGATCGCCAACAAGCGTTACGCAAGTGTGGATGATATCCCGGACGCACGTGTGCGGGAAGCTATTTCGGAAGCTGTGAAGGAATTCAATCTCTAGGTGGGTTAAAGATAAGTACAAGATGTCCAATCGAGCCGAAATAAACCTGGCGGGGATCTACCCTCCGATATCAACGCCGTTTGCCGACAAAGGCGAGATAGCCTTCGAACACCTGCGCGCCAATCTCGCGCTCTGGAATGAGTGGCCGTTGGGCGGATATGTCGTGGGTGGGTCGAACGGTGAATTCGTATCCCAGTCTTTTGAAGAGCGCGTAGCAGTGGTCAAGACGGTGCGCGAGGAGATGTCCTCTAACCATCTTTTGATCGCCGGCGCGGGGATGCATTCGACCCAGGAGACGGTGGATCTCACGCAGGCGATGGCGACTGTCGGGGCGGATGCTGTGCTGATTGTGACGCCGAGCTACTATAAATCGAAGATGGATCTGCGCGCTCTGCGCGGTCACTATCATACGGTGGCAGAGGCCTCCAGCGTCCCGGTGCTTCTCTATAATGTGCCCGCGAATACCGGTGTGGATATGCCCGCGGGGACGATCCTCGAGTTGGCGCAGCACGCGAATATCGTCGGGATTAAAGACAGCTCAGGCGACCTGGCGAAGATGGGGGCAGTGATTAGCGCAGCGCCCCGAGGGTTCCAGGTGTTGGCTGGTTCGGGCAGCTTCTTTCTGCCAGCCCTCGCCATCGGCGCCGTTGGGCTCATCGCTGCATTGGTGAACATCGCCGCCGCCGATCTTGCCCGAATTCAAACGCTCTTCAGAGACGGGCAGATCGGTGACGCCCGAAATCTGCAGCAAAAACTGATCGAAACAAACAGCGCGGTCACCTCGCGTTTCGGTGTGGCGGGACTTAAAGCAGCGCTTGATCTCTTGGGGTTCTATGGGGGACCGGTCCGCTCGCCATTGCAGCCGCTCATGACTGATGAACGAGAGGAATTAAGAAACATCCTTGTACGTGCCGACCTTCTCTCCGTAAACAGCTAATACACGTCAACCCTCTTCAATACCGGGCAATAACTCAGGTCCCTGGCCGCAAGGTCATCCCTTCGGCGTTGATCCCCACTCCCTACTATCGCTTAGAATGACATGCCAGAGTAATTGCATTAGCAGAGCCATCCGATAATGTTAGCGCAAACACACATGGAATTGTAAACACGACTGAAATGGAGCGACTGCTTCACAGGACCTGGTTCAATGTATGGGGCGTGTGGAATTTGGAGACTTCGGCACAACTAGGTTTCTCGCTCGACGATTAGAGTTGCCCCGTTTGTTCCCAGGATTTGAGCAGCCCTTGATATTCAGGGTCTTCATAGCGAGAGAGCTGGAACCATGGCGCATACTTAGGTAGACCGACCCCGGCGATATGTTTGCTGAGAAGCTCGCCGCAGGCCGGGGAAGCCATCAGGCCGAAGCCGGAGAGCGCACCGATGACCCAAGCGCCCTCCACAGGGAGTGGACCGACCAATGGCCGGTTCTCCTCTGTTTTTGTGTAGTAACCGCCGTCGATATGGGGTCGGGGCGGGCGTTTGAAATAAACTTCCAGCGCCGGGAGCATTCTCGCTAGACCACGCAGTGCGATCTCGGGGTAGAACGGGTCAACCTCGATCGGGAAAGTCGGAGGAACTGCTTCTGTATGGTACGTCCAAAGGATCAAGACGATCGGGCTGTCCACGGGACCTTCTGCGCGGGCGTGGACCCCTTGAGGGAATGGATCGAGCATGAAACGGGTATCCTCAGTTTCGTTGAGTATCTCACGCTCTTCTTCCGTCCAGGTGAGAACTTGCGGATCGCTCCATATGAGAAGCGGCGCCTCGCGCGGGAATAGCCCCAGGTGGTCGCGTATCGATATCTTCGCGTGCAGTTCGGAGAACACGGGGAGATCGACGTCGATCAATCGCCCGACCGACTTAAGATGAGGTCCAGCGGCGTTGATGAAATGGCGAGTCGAAATCACCTGACTCCCGCTTTCCCCGGTTATTTCAACCCCTGTAACCCGCCCGCCGCTTACTTTAACCGCATCCACGCGCCCTTGGATTAACCGGGTGCCGTTATGCCGGGTACGCTCGAGCATAAACATGCCAAGCTGCTGGGCGCTGAACCAGCCGCAGCGGCGGGGATGAATAACTCCCACAGTGTCTTCGGTTAAATATGGGAAATGTTCCCGGATGAGATTTGGATCGGTGATCAGATCCGCGCCCGTCGGCAGGTTCCTGTACCCTTCAGCTGGCGCCGGCGTATAGATTGATCCGTCCGATCTACCGTCGTGGATTCTGAGCGGACCTGCACCGAAGGATGCGGCCTCCTCAGCCTGTGCGCGGAAGTCGTTGATTCTATCCGGGTTAGCTGTTGTGAAGAGGTAACCGCGACGATTGAGGTGGAAGACATTGCCGCTCTCGTCGGCCAGGTGGTCGAGGATATCAATGCTGCGATTCATCATGCTCACCATCGCCTCGCCTGGCCCCGGCCACCAGTTCCGGTAACATTCTGTTGATTTATCGCTTGTTAATGAGAGGGGCGCTCCTTCGTCAACCAGCAATACATCCCGCACGGCTGAATCTCGGGTTAGATAGTAAGCTGCCGAGATCCCAGCGATCCCAGCCCCACAGATGACTACATCAGCAGTTCGAGATGACATAATCTGTATTAACTAACCTCCTCACGCCTAGAAACAGTAAATAGGCTTGTTATTCGTGACTCTGAAGGACAACGTCGGACCTAGGGTTGAGCTCTGCATCTTTCTGTAATTCATGAGCGATTTCATCTAAGGAATCTCCTGTTATGGGGTGAAGGAACCCCGGTCGGAGTTCGGCGAGTGTCACCGCAAGATGCGCTCTTTTTAACAGGTCTGGGTCTGGGAGGGTTAACAGCTCATGATCGAGCACTCGATCCCCTAATATGCACAGATCCAGATCAATCGTTCGCGGCGCAAACTTGTCCTCTGTGCGAATGCGCCCTAGGTCTGCTTCAATCTCGCGCAGTTTGTCTCGGATCACCAAGGGGTCGAGCGTGGTTTCTATTAAGACGGCTGCGTTGAGGTAATCCTGCTGCGGCTCGTCGGCGATGGCGGGGTTCTGGTAGACCGTAGAAATGGCGATGGGATTGCCAAGCTTAGAGAGCCGCGTTGACGCGAGCAGCAAGTTCGTTTCCGGATCGATATTCGAACCTAAGGCGATAAACGCGAGTTCAGTCAAAGTCACTCAGGCTCCGCTCGATCTCCACACCGACTGATTTCGCGAATCGCAGTGCTCCTGGTTTTTCGACCCGAACTTGCGCGCGCTGAACCCCCTCTGCGCTCAGGCACAGTTTGGCGATGTCGGCGGCCAAGGCTTCAACCGTATACCTCGCTGACTCCCCCACGTGTTTAATGATTTTCTTCGTTAGAGTCCGATAATTGATGGTGTCCTCGATCTTATCGCTCTCGCCGGCCTCTCGCAGGTCACCCGATAGGGTGAGGTTGATCAGGATGTCCTGTCTTTTTTCGCGCTCCCAGTCATTGATCCCGATGATTCCACGCAGCAGCAAATCCTTGATGATGATGCAGTCTTCGTTCATGGTTCCATCCCTTCGTAATGCTCGATCTCGTAAAGGCTGAGAATGATGATCGTAGGTAAGATATGTGTTATGTGAATCGTCAAAGCTGTAGAGAAATTGGCTTCTTCGTTGGAGCTATTTTACACAGAATCTCACAATATGAGGGGTGCCCGCGTATATTTCCTTTCCCAGAGTGGATAGCGTTTGTGATAGGATTTTAACAATAGGCACCATAAGAGGAGAAGGAATATTATGCACAATATTGATGCTGCAGCGGAACTCTTGGACGGCGTTGGTGTTGCGAAGCCAGAAATTGAAGCCGCGGTGGGTTCACTTCTCAAAGCATTTGGAGAAGACGCCTGCCGGGAAGGTCTGGAACGCACCCCCGAACGTGTTGCCCGAATGTATGATGAACTTCTTGCCGGATATCGCGTAGACCCACATGAACTCATTAATGAAGCTGTTTTCGAGGTGGACTATGACGATATGGTCATTGTCCGCGACATTGAGTTTTACAGCATGTGCGAGCATCACTTGCTGCCCTTTATTGGGCGTGCGCACGTCGCCTATCTTCCCAGCGGCAAGGTCATCGGTCTCTCGAAAATACCGCGCGTCGTCGATTTATTTGCTCGGCGGCTCCAGGTTCAGGAGCGGATGACGCGCCAGATAGCGGATTTCCTTGAAGCGGCGATCCACCCGCAAGGTGTCGCCGTCGTCGTTGAGGGATTGCATCTTTGCTCGAAGATCCGCGGGGTGAAGAAGGCCAACGCACGCA
>DAOUDJ010000168.1:0-3313 GCA_034430795.1 Anaerolineales bacterium
GCGCGCGGTATAATCGGCCGGTTGCACGATTTGTGAAGTGACAAATTACCAGAGGAATTTTAAATGCCGAAACGCACATATCAACCGAAGATACGACGCAGACTTCGAGTGCATGGATTTCGATCCCGGATGAAAACAAAGGGCGGTCGATCCGTCCTCAAGGCTCGGCGTCTTAAAGGTCGTCATCGTCTCACTGTCCGGATGAATGAGCACATCAAGAAAGTCAACTGGAAGGCTTGATCGGTCACCTGCATGAGGTGAACGCTTGCCTCGACCGGCCAAGCGGATGAACCGAAAATACCGGCTAACCAACTCGTCCGACTTTCAACGGGTGCGGCGCACAGGAAAATCCTTTGCCCACCCGCTTGCCATTTTGATAGCCAGCGCGAACGACCGTCCTAACTCACGCTTTGGCTTCACAACGGGTAAAGCTCTCGGCTCTGCAGTACGAAGAAACCGGGCAAAACGCCTCCTGCGTGAGGTGATCCGAGAACACTTGGCCGCAATCGAGCCTGGCTGGGATATCGTGGTAATTGCACGCCCCTTGATGATTGAAAGTTCTTGGAGCGATATCCAACAAGCTATTACAACCCTCTTGCAACGCGCAGGAGTGTTTGGTAAATAACGAGCGAAGTATGAGCATTCACATTCAAAATATAGAACCAGGGCTGAGAGACATTCCGATAACGCTGAAAAATCTCCCCCGTCTGCCGGTTCTTGCGCTTATCCGGCTCTACCAGATGGTGATCTCTCCAGCGTTACCCACGGGTACTTGCCGTTTCGAACCGTCCTGTTCTCACTTCAGCTATCAGGCGATTGTAAAATACGGCATCATCAAAGGCGGCGCGTTGTCTATCTGGCGTGTCCTGCGCTGCCAGCCATTACACCCCGGCGGATATGATCCCGTTCCTTAGGAGAATTATGAGTAAAGCATTTTCAACATTGAAGAAATTATTTCTACCGATAACCCTTGGCCTGTCTGCCCTCCTGCTCGTGGGTTGCTCTTCTCGCAGCATTATGGCTGCCTCAAGCTGGCCGGGATTAACGGTTGACGAGGATATCGCTTATTTGGCTTACAACCAATACGTGCGCGCGGTCGACCTCTCGAGTGGACGTGAAGTCTGGAGTTATCCGCCGGAAGCAGATAACAAACTCACGTTCTATGCCCCTCCGGCTGTCGGGTCGGATGGCATCGTCGTCATCGGGGGTTATAACAACGAAATCCTTGCCCTAGCGCCGAGTAACTCCTACGTTAATGTCCTGTGGTCATTCGAAGATGCTACCGATCGCATCATCGGGGGACCGGTAATCATCGAGAATATGGTTCTCATCCCCTCTGCCGACAAACACCTGTACGCGCTCGATCTTGAGACCGGTGAACCAGTATGGGACAAGCCGTTTGAGGCGGAGCATGCACTTTGGTCCTCGCCGGTTATTCAAGAGGGCCGTATCTACCAGGCCTCCCTGGATCACCACATCTACGCCTTGGATCTTGAAACGGGGCGCGAGATCTGGCGAGCTAATCTAAGTTCTGCCATTCCCGACTCCCCCTCGTTCGCTGAAGATCTTATCCTCGCTGGAACCGTTGAGGGGATACTCTACGCTCTCGGTAATAGCCACGGAGAGATCGTCTGGCAGTTCAAAGCAGATGGAGCGATCTGGGGTGACCCCGTAATCCTTGACGGCGTGGCATTCTTCGCAGACGTATCAGGAACAGCCTACGCGATAGAAACATATTCCGGAAACGAATTATGGCGAAAGGAATTACCCAGCAGTTCTGCCGCTTCCCCCACGATCGTGGAGGATAGAATCTTTTTCGTGAGCGAAACAGGCGAGGTGACTGCATTTCTGCTTGAAAACGGCAATCCGATATGGCCAAGCAGCGCCGATATGGCGGGTCGTCTGCTCGCTGATCCGATCCCCACTGATTATGGCCTGCTTTTACCCGCGATGGATAGCGAATGCGAGGTTTTTAGTGTAGACCCGAGCACGGGCGCTTCCCGATGCATGATCGAACCCAAGTAAAAACGAAGGTGACTTTGTATGTGGAATACAATAATTCTTGAACCGATGATCAACGCACTGCTCTTCATATATGGCCTGCTCGGGCAGAACTTCGGCTGGGCAATTGTCGTTTTCACCGCGCTGGTGAGGCTCATTACCTTGCCACTCACAATGCAACAGATGCGCAGCACGATGGTTATGCAGGAGATCCAAAAATCCAGCCGCTATAAGAAGATGCAAGAGAAATATAAGAAGGACAAGCAAAAACTATCAGAAGAGCAGATGAAACTGTTCAAAGACGTGGGTTACAATCCGATGAGCGGTTGCCTGGGATTGATCGTCCAATTCCCGATTATCATCGGCCTTTACCAAGCCGTGATCCGCACGCTAGCAGCTACTCCGGCGCAATTATTTGACCTCTCCAAGCTCCTTTATCCATTAACCCCCACGGGGTTAATTCCAGTGAACAGCCAATTCCTATGGATGAATTTGGGCCAGCCGGAACGGCTCGTACTGGACTTCCTGCCTTTTGCGATCCCTGTATTGACAATCCTCGTGGTTATCACCACCTACCTGCAAACCAAGCTAACCACGCCAGCATCCACCGATTCTCAGGGCCAAGCCATGACGCAGATGATGGGATTGTATATGCCTCTCTTATTGGGTTACTTCGCCTACTCCCTGGCGTCCGGGCTCGCGCTGTACTTCTTCGTATCCAACCTGCTCGGTATTGTCCAGGGATATATCATGCGAAGAATACGAGAACGCCCTGCATCGTAGGCTGCATCAATCTAGATGGATTACGAGGCCACTTCTAATTGGAAGGTTGTGTGATGAAAGAGACGAGAACGAGCATCGAAGCGATAGCACCCTCAGTTGAAGAAGCCATTCTTAAGGGCGCTAAAGAGTGGGGCATGCCCCCGGATGCGTTTGACGTGGAAGTTTTAGATGAAGGCACAAAAGGGCTGCTCGGCTTCGGTGTGCGACAAGCGCGTGTGCGTCTGACCGTTAGACCATCCTCGGAAACCGATAACGCGGTCTTGAAGCGCGAAGGAACAGATCGACAGGTTGACCAAATTCAACCATCCGTAGAGAGCAACGACAAGGAAGCGCTGCAGATCACCCACGACACTGTGAGCGAGCTTCTTCAACGTATGGGCGTCGAGGCGCGCATTGAAGCGCACTGGGGCGACGCCGATGCCCCGGGCAAGATCCGACCTCTCTTCCTGGATATCCATGGGGACGATCTCAGCATCCTCATCGGGCGCCGCGGCGAGACGCTCACGGCTCTGCAATACATCACCCGTCT
>DAOUDJ010000169.1:0-29108 GCA_034430795.1 Anaerolineales bacterium
GCGTTCTGGACCGGACCTGTTTGTAATGTAAGTTCGCTGAACACGCCACTACTCATCGATCCCCCGTATGGCGCTACCGTCCAGGATGACTCGCCTGAGATCGTATGGGAGTATCCCAACACAGCATGCCTTCCGGAGGGCTATCACTTTGAGGTTGCTTCCGACTACCAATTCACGAACCTGAAGATCTCAGGAGGTGGTTCAGGACCGTGGACGAGTTTTGAGACCGGGGTACCTTTCCTGGATGATTGTGGCCTGTACTACTGGTGGGTTGCGGCAGAATCCGCCGGAGTCATGAGTGGACACAATGTATCGCTGTTCTATGCCGATTTCACTGGCAATTGCCCACAATTCAGCTGCGATTCTACACAGCTTGCCCCGCCCAACCCGCTTTACCCTATCGGCGGCCAAACCGTGACCGATATTGGGGATCCCTTTCGATTTCAGTGGGAGTATCTGGATCCAGCTTGTATACCGGACGGTTATTACTTCGAGGTGTACTCCGGAATTGATTTCGCCTCGACACCGGTCGGCCAAGGATTCGCACTGGATTCTCGCGATCCGGGGTGGGGACCTCTTCCCGAACTGCCTTCCTATGTCGAACTCCCCGATTGCATGACGTTCCATTGGCATGTTGCCGCTTTGCAGGGTCCGGAGACGGGACCTTTCTCAAGCGAAGCGACGTTCACAACAGACTACAGCGGGTCCTGCGGCACACCGAGCGCCCAGGAAGCTTCATTCATCGGCATGGCGTGCCTTGAGGATGACCGTATGATGGTGACGTTTGAATTTCCCGAAGCCCCGCAAGGGACATATATGGCCACGGTCGATGGACAGATCTTCGATTGCGAGACCTTGCCGAGTGCACCTCTACGTCTATTCTGTTCAGGTCCGATGGTTCAGGAAGATATCCTGGTACCTGTCCAGCTGGAAGACCTGACCAGTGGGGCGCTCCTTCTTGAGCAAGAGATATCCATCTTGTGCGAGCAGGAGCAAGATGAAGGAGATGATCTTCCAGTCTGCAGCGCATTAGAAGAATCAGCGTGCAATGCCAGAAGCGATTGTGACTGGAAACCAAGTCTTGTTAGCGGTCCTGGTGGGGAATACTGTGAAGTGAAGTAGGCTGGAAATCATCGACGAAGGTGGTCTCCGAAGAGCTTAATTTGGATTAAACGGACGCTGAATTCTTTGTTGGAGGGAGTTTGTAAGTTCGGCAGCTGGTGAATGAAAAGCCGAATCGGCTTCCACCTGGACGCAGAGATTGATTCATAAAACGCTGTGACTAGCACCTGCCTCTTTCCGAGGCGTGGCGGTACTGGTTAAGAAAAGCGTTATCAAAAATATCGCCTGGAGGTAATTAGCTTTGGAAAAGTGGAATAAACGAGTTTTCACGCTGATCGCAGCGCTTGGCATCTTCTTGAGTTCCTGCAGCCAGGCAGATCCGGGGTTATTGTCTACGGATACGCCTTTGCCTGAGCCATTGCTCGTTTCGGTGACGGCTACACCCATACCACCCTCGCCGACCAGCATAGAGACGCCAACACCCTCAGCCACTGTAGAACCGACTTCAACCCCCACGCAACCTCCGCAAATTAGTGTCAATGAAAATACAAATTGCCGCTCGGGTCCAGGAGTTGATTTCATCTTTCAAGGCGTGCTTGGAGTTGGGGAAGTAGCCGACGTAATCGGGAGAAGCACCTTGCCGGACTATTGGTATGTGACAAACCCACAACTCCCAGAAAGGGGTTGTTGGTTGTGGGGTGAATTCGCTCATGTGGAGGGAGATACCGAAGTGTTACCGGTGTACACACCGGCGCCCAGCCCGACACCTCAGGTTGGCTTCGTTGTCTTCGTAAAGAGCTTCGTAGATTGCGGATACAATCAGACTGTCGTATTCGCCGTTAGGAATGCGGGCAGCGAGCGGATCTGGTCTGGCTATGTCGAAGTGCAGGATCTTGGGACGGGTGAGACTTTGTATAAAGCCCGGGAACGGCACCCATTCGCGGCAAGCTATGAGCCGGCCTGCCCACCCGGTCACGGGAATGAGCTATGGCCGGGAGAGACGCGCTATATTCACGTGCCGATATCATCCGAGCTTTCGGGTATTTCGGGGGTGGGGATCATCACCTTATGTACTGCAGATCATCAAGGTGGAACTTGTCTGACGAAGTACAGTTATTTTTACCTTCCATGATAAGAACACTTTGTTAAGGTTAATCGGACCAAAGGTTGCTGATTGAGTTAAATAGACAGAGCAGTTGATCTCGAGACTAATTAGTTGAGATAAGTAGAGCTCGATGAGTTTCCTTATTTGGTTTTCTTTTTGAAGATGAAGGAACGGCCGCTGGAAGTTGTAACTTTATTAGGTGACCTATACTTGGATGCTCATCTCGAGACACTGGCTCCGATGCTGCAGATCAAATAAGATGGCCCTGCGCATCTTTAGTAGCACACTTAAGGATCTCTGATTTCTCCAAGGGCATAAGCTGTCGCCTCATCAAGGCTCATGGCTGCGCCCTCTGCATACATTCGCTCGAACTCTTCGTTGCCCATGACTTCTCGTGTTAAAACAGCATGGCCCTCAAATTCTTCGCGGAGTAAGGGCGACAGCACAGTCTTAGACCCCGATCTAGAAGTCAAAGCAGCCCCCAAGAGACGAGCAGCTCGCTCGTTGTTTCCCGCGATCTCTGCCAGCGCGGCAAACCGTGCAAGAAAGGTGGCAATTCGATCATTACGGCCTAGCTTCGCAGCAGCTACGAGGCTTCCTCGGAGAAACTCCGCGGCCTGGTCGTGGTCGCCATCGTGTTGGGCGACTCGAGCCAAGTCTCCCGTTATTCGCGAGGCACAGTTGTCATCGCCAATCCGCTGCATGACTTCCAGGGCATCTCGCAAATGTTCGTCCGCCTCTCGATAATGTTCCATCTCCAGGGCAACCATGCCCAGACCCATTAAAGCATGAGCTGCCATGACGTTATCCTCGACCAATTCGCACTTCGAAAGGCTTTCCAGATAGACCTTTTTAGCTTCCTGGTAATCGCCATGATCACGAAGTGTCCCGCCAAGCAAGAAAAGCGAATGAGCGACGTTCCAGATGTCCCCCAGATCTTCGAACCGCTGCAGCGCCTCTTCCTGAAGAGCGATGGATCGTTCAAAATCTTCTTCGATTTCTGCAATTTGACCGAGATACCGGGTTGACCACGCCACACCCCATTCATCACCCAGCGACTGGAAGAGCTCGATGCTCTTCGTTAGGTTAGCATATCCCTCCTCCAGATCCTGCCTGTCAAAGGTGGTCGCTTGCCCCAGGAGATTCAAGCACCAGGCCATGCCCTCTTCATCACCGATGTCTGTGCATATCTCCAAGGCCTCCTTTATAAGTTCAGGTGGACCGATCATATTTCCCCGAATGACTTCTAATCCTCCAGCTCTGTAAAGGGCTTTTGCACGCAGGCGCGGCTCAGGGTCCGAGACCATGTCGAGCGACATAGTCAGCCATTTCCATGCTTCCTCCCAATATCCACGAAGGAACCAAAACCATCCTAACGCGCCCACAAGTCGGGCCGCATCGTTTGCCCGATCGGAAGCGATCGACCATCCTAACGCGGCTCGGAGGTTTTCATGCTCATCGCTGAGTATCTCTAACCACTCTGACTGATCGGCGCCTCGTATTTTTGGATCGGCTTCTTCGGCCAGCTTGATGAAGAGACTGGCGTGGCGTTGACGGGACTCATCTGCATTTCCTGAGGCGGTGAGCAATTCGGCGGTAAACTGACGTACGGTTTCAAGCATTCCATACCGAACCAGCCCATGCTTGTGATCCACTATGACTAATGACTTGTCGACGAGGTTGGATAGAAAATCGAGGATATTGATTATCGTCCCCAGATCGCTTTGAATCAATCCTTCGGCATCTTCCAGGGTCCAACCCCCGGCGAAGACCGAAAGTCGGGTTAACAGGTATTGCTCAGGTTCAGTAAGAAGGTCGAACGACCAATCCATCGTGGCCCGAAGTGTCTGGTGTCTTTCAAGTGCTGTCCGAGAACCACCTGTTAGAAGCTGGAATCGATCTTGTAGGAGATCTTCAATCTGCTCGGGTGCAAGGATTTTCACTCTGACCGCAGCAAGTTCGATGGCCAGGGGGACTCCGTCAAGACGGCGACAGATGTTTGCGATGGACGCGCTGTTGTCACTCGTGGGTTGGAAATTGGGAAGCGCAGCCAATGCCCGGTCGACAAAGAAGCGCGTCGCTTCGTATGTCTCAAGTTCTTGCGGGAGCGAAGTCTCCGGAGGTACCTCCATTGAGGACACTACGAACGATTTCTCTCCTGGGATCCCAAGATTTTCTCTGCTGGTGGCGAACAGCTGGACTTCCGGGCACTCTCTGAGCAGGTTTTCAGCAAGTCCAGCGCACGCTTCGATGAGGTGTTCACAGTTGTCAAGAAGCATCAAGAGGTTCTTGTCCCGCAGGTAGGTCGTCAGAACGTCTCCCACGTCTCGACCTTCCTCGGCCTCCTGAGCGCTCACCCCGAATACCGCCGCTGCATGTTGAGGGACCAACTCAGGGTCTCTCAACTGAGCGAACTCCACCAACCAGACACCGTCAGGGAATTCCTCAACCAATTCGGCTGCGGCGTGCAAGGAGAGGCGAGTTTTGCCCATGCCTCCCACTCCCACCAGAGTTAACAGGCGGATAGAAGGATCCCGAAGCAAATCGCCGATCTCGACCAGTTCAGTTTCCCTGCCGATGAAGGGTGTAAGTTCAGCTGGTAAGTTATGTAGTCGTTTCTCACCGGGAGCGTCTGGTGGCAAAGCCTCTAGAGATTTTAAAGGAGGGAAGTCAGCAGATAGTCCATCAATAACCAGCTGGCGGATTTGCTCTGTACGGCGAACGTCTTTCAAGCGGTGCCGGCCCAAATCCAACAGGCTCACACCCTCCGGAAGTTCATCTATGACCAGCGCTGCAGTCGTCTCCGACAACAACACCTGCCCGCCATGGCCCACGTTTGCGATCCGCGCTGCACGGTGCACGTCTATGCCTACGTAACCCTCTTCGGCCACCCAGGGCTCCCCTGTGTGCAGCCCGATCCGCACTCGCACATCTACCGCCTCTGGCCAGGTGTGCGTCGCAAGCTCTCGTTGAGCGTGGACCGCAGCCGCCACGGCATCGGTTGCCCGTGGGAAAGCCACGAAGAATTCTTCCCCTCGGCTATCCACCTCGTGCCCGTTCCATTTAAGGAAAGCATCGCGTAAGATTTCGCGGTGCTCGTCCAGCAACGTCGAATACTGGTCTCGCAGCTGCTTTAAGAGCTTGGTTGACCCTTCAATGTCGGTGAAAAGGAAGGTGACCGTACCTCCCGGTAAAACGGGGAAGGGTAGTCCGGTCTTGGTCTCATCGTTCATTAGGACAATCTACTCCTGAGACATTGAGAAGTATTAAGGTGACAAAATAAAAGAAGACAAACGAGAAGGAGCCTGCCTTCTGCGATGCTGTATTGGGGTTATTTGCAGGACTCTGAAACATCGCAAACCTTCTTCCTCTACCCATGATATACGTATCCAGTCGTGAATTCAATATCAGTATAAACGGATATTCTTGACCAGCTGCGCGACAGCTCATCTTGGAAGGGCGTCAGGGCTTTCCGCTTGAACCCGCTATCTACGCTCAGGACAGACGAATGCGGGAGGCGATGATCCAAGATGCCAAGGTTTCGAGTAATCGGAATTAACGAGCTAGAATATATTATTTGTTCATACGTACACCTCGTATCGATCTATTAGATAGCCTTGTTGATACCCTTGCGATATGTCTTATAATGAGAATTGATTTTATAAAGGCGAGGAGGGTATTCATCAATGAAGCTACAAGTTGGTCAGCAAGCCCCGGATTTCAACCTGCCCAGCCATCTCGATCGGGAAGTTCGTCTGAGCGACTATCGCGGCCGTAACGTGGTGCTCGCCTTCTTCCCCCTGGCCTTTACCCCAACCTGAAGCGCGCAAATCCCGGGATACCAGGCGCAAACTGCCAGGTTCGCGGGGTTGAAGGCCCAGGTGCTGGGCATAAGCGTCGACCATGTTCCTGTCCTCAAAGCATGGGCAGAAACCTTCCAAGGGATAGAGTATCCACTCCTGAGCGACTTCTGGCCGCATGGGGAGGTTTGCCAGCAGTACGGCGTTCTTCGGAGCGTGGGATCATCCGAACGGGCGATTTTCATTATCGACAAGGAAGGTCTGATCCAATACATCGATATTCACGATATCGACGATCTTCCCGACAACGAGGTTCTGTTTTCAGAGCTGCGCCGCATCGATCCGGAAGCTGCACAGAAAGCGTCTCCTGAGCCGGAGGCACAGCCATTGCCTTACGGCGGCATTGTGATGTACTGCACCCGATGGTGTACGGATTGCGCCCAGGCGCGCCTATGGCTCAAAGAACGCGATTTGGACTACACCGAAGTGGACGTCTACAGTGTGCCAGGGGCTTTGGAGCAGGTACGGGAATGGGCCGGCGATAGTTTGGTCACACCTACCTTCAACATCGACGGAACGATAGTCGTCGATTTTGACCAGGAGCGACTCGAGCAGGTTCTGGGCGAGTAGGGCTAAAAAACCGTAAAGCCTGTAATCGACCATGGATTGCGTCTCCCGGCTGGTTGCTCATCCTTCTTTCGGGCCGTCTTAAGTGCCTGATTGACAGGGAGCTTTACCTACATAAAAAAATCATAGCCGAAATATAGAGCAGGGGAAACCCCGAGATATGTTTCCTTGCTTGACTGATTTAACATTCAACCCTCCCCTGAACACCGCCGCTTCCCTGGCATAAAGAGGCGTAACCCAGACCCAAGTCAATCTTGATGGGGCTTTGCTTCTGCGCGCTTCGCAATAAAGATCTTGGACAAAGGTTGATTCGGGGCGTCTGGTTTGTTAGCTGGTATCTTTAAACCATCAAGATGAGATTTGGGGAATCTGGATACTTACTCTGGTATGGCCCATTAGCGGGGAAAGAGACCCGAACTCTGAATAATTTCAGCAACTTTGTTCTCTTGCCGATAAGCCATCACGTGAACACCGGCGACACCCTCGATTTCCCGGATTTGATGAATCAACTCAATGCATATTTTTATTCCCTCTTCTGATTGCAACGATTCAGGTGTCTTTGACAATCGGTCAAGGATGGGTTTGGGAATGTAAACTCCAGGGACATTCTCCTGCATCCACATAGCTGATTTTACGGATCGGAGAGGTCCTACGCCGACGAGGATATATACCTCTCGATGAAGATTCCGTTCCCGGATGTCTGCCATGAAAATTTTTAGTCTGTGGATGTCAAAACAATACTGTGTTTGAATGAAATCGGCTCCGGCGGCGACTTTCTTGGCCAGGCGGATTGGTCGGATGTGATACGGAGGGGAGAAGGGATTCGATGCTCCTCCCAGGAAGAACTTAGGGGCAGATTCAAGCTTTCGGCGGCTTAAGAACATTCCCTGCTCGCGCAAAATATTTGCTGTCTGCAGGAGTTGAATGCTGTCCATGTCGAACACCGGTTTGGCATCCGGTTGGTCTCCAACGTGAACGCCGTCTCCGGTGATGCAGAGCACATTGCGAATACCGAGAGCGGCAGCGCCGAGTAGATCCCCTTGAATTGCAATTCGGTTCCTGTCGCGGCAATTGATCTGTAGAACAGGCTCGTATCCAGCCCTGATAAGAAGCGCACATGCGCCTAAGCTGCTCATGTGCACATGGGCACCACTTGCATCGGTTACGTTAATGGCATCTGCAACCGATGCCAGTTCGAGCGCTCGATCGTAAATCGCCTGGGGATCGCTTGTATCTGCAGGGGCAAGCTCGGCGGTCACTGCGAAACGCCCGCTTCGTAAGACTCTCTCGAGACGGCTATTTGCCCGCACAGGTTTTTGGGGATCCGAACCTGCGCTTCCCTTCTCTATCATGATGCATGCTCACGGCCGAGAAGCGTATCCGGCCGAGGAATGGATATATCCGGCCATCCTGGTGGCGCACAACAATCCTTATCCTCAAGGAAATTCAACCATGCTGATGTGCCGTCCAAACTGCGGTCAAGTGGAGGATGGATAATTAAGATTCGGTCACTATACCAGCGCATTTTCTCGGAGCGCTCCCAGGCAAGAACCCAGACACAATCAAGGTCTGGGATAATCTCACACTTCCCGTCAATGCGAACACCTCCACAGGGACCATTGCGAATATCCTTTGGACATGTCAGCGGGCAGGTCATCCCTGTTCCTCGTAAGTTACACACTCCACACATCTGGCAGTCAAAAATCGGACGTTTAGTGATGATCTCTCCCATGCGAAACCATAATTCAAATCGGCGCAATCCGAGCTTGCGCATGAAAGGCTCCATCTTCCTGAGCGCCCATTCAGTGTAAATAAAAGCTCGCTCGAGAGCGCGAGGATGATCTAATAACCAGTGGGAAATTGACATTTAGGCCACCACTTCTCCGCACACATTGAGGTTAGAACCTTTTAGTCCTGTTTCCACCATAAAGGGAAGAACTCTTGTGCCTTCTAGCGATAAATCTTTTTAATGCTAATAATCTGGCAACCTTTTCTCGAATTTCACCGTATTCAATCCCACGAATTATATTCCAATAGTTATTCACGTCCAGCAACGGTATGGTTCAATTATCCCCACTAGGGACCGTGTCATATATGGTCATGCCATATTCGTTAATTTCAAAGGAACTCAGTGAAGGCGTGTTTCCAGACTTCCACCTGTTGAAACCCTGGTTGATCATGAGGTTCAGGCTCGGTTCAGATGGATGAATTCCCCCATCTACGCCTGGCAAATGGTGAAGCTAAATGTCCCCGTACTTTGGGGAAGGCGAAATGTGTTCCCGAGCGGCTGTGTATAGATGGTCCCCATTCACGATTTCATGGTTAATCGGAACAAATCCCCTCACAGATCTAGTTGTTTTTGATTCCAACCGCGAGACACGCATCAGTGCGCGGGTACTTCATTCCATACCGACAACACCCTAAATGAGGGGCTTAATGTGAAGGGAGAATTCGCACAGACCATCATGAGATGCATGGTCGTTTCAGAGAATGGTGAGACCGTTGCAGAAATCCCGAATGGGCAATAACTCCCTCGAGAACCATACTGGGTAGCCAATCTGAATTTTTCTTCTCATGATATGCGGTTAAATTAATCGTGTACATAAATTTGACGGGCAATACAGTATTCTCTACAATGCATATCATTCTACGGGAGGAGGATCTATAGGAAAAATAAGCAGAACGTTGTGCACAGAATATTTTACGATTGAGCCGCTACGAATAACGAGAAATGCCGAAGGAGGAGAATGGAAATGATCAGTAAACTCTTTCCAAAGAAGTATGGGGCGCTATTAAGAGTGGTTGGTATTCTTGTGGTCACGGCTGTGATACTTCTGGGAACAGCAATGTGTGCGCCCGCAGAAGTTCCTGATGAAGGACCAGAGGGTGCAGTTCTGGCAATCGAGCATTTCAGTGTGATTGAGGGAACCACATGGTCAGGTGCCCACGATCGTGCAGGAAAACGAATCGCTGAAAAATATCCCAATGTAGAGTACGTTTACAGAGAGGAAGTAGGGCCTGATCTCACAAATCCCTACGCAGAGGAAATGATCGCGGACGGCGCTGACATCGTCATCGGCAATGCAGAATTTATGGGGATGCCCTTGAAAGATATCGCCGACAAGTACCCGGATGTTTACTTTGGCTCGATTATCGCCAGTGATCTAACCACAAAGAGAAACTTCATTCGACTTTTCCCGCGACAGTACCAGGCGCTCTATTTGGAAGGGCTCATCGCTGGAGCATTGACCGAAACGGGTAATATCGGCATCGTCTCGGCATTCCCATCCGTTCAGGTCATCAGGCGGCAGAATGGCTTTATCCTCGGGGTGCAGGATGCAGCCGCATTACTCAACAAAGATGTCAATATATACGTGAAGTATGTCGGTGACTGGTACCTGCCCACGGAAGAGCGTGATATCGCAGAGACCTTGATCACCCAGTACGATGTGGATGTCCTCACCCAGCAAACCGATTCCGGATCTCCCCTCGATGTTGCCACAGAACAAGGCATCTGGTTCATCGGCAAGGACATGGATATCGTGGGCTTCTACGGCTGGTCGGATACGGACACTGTGGCCGTGTCGTTCGATACACGTTGGGAAGTCCTTTACAACTACATGTTGAGCGAATTCTTGGCCGGAGAAGAGAATCCAACGACCGTCCTTTATCTCGGCATGGATTCATCCATGGTCTTGGCGGACGGCACTGAAGTTCCCACCGTGGACATTATGAACGACAATAAAGTGGGCGTGGACGCCATCAGCCCTGCCGCACTACCCTTGATTCCGGATGCGATAGTTCAGCTCGTTAAGGATAGAAGGGATCAGATGATAGCAGGAGAATGGGATCCATTCACCGAGCTCGCCTTCGTCAGCAACGGAACTGGGCTGGCACTCGAAGGCACACCCATTCCTGCTGCAGGGACAACGGTTAAAGCCGCGGGCGAGACGCCGACTGACGAGTGGCTGCTCTCCCTGTTCAACTTCGACGTTAAAGGTGTGATGATCCTGGAGTAAAACAGCGTTAAGGGGTCATCCACGGTCACGTCGATGCATAACTAACTCGACTAAGCACAAGCATGAGACTCCCAATCTTGAGCGTAAATACCAGGAGCGGGAGCCTCATGCCTGCTTGGGGATCAAATTCAGATAATTACAATCATAAGGCAATCTTGGAAGTGATCGATACCACCCATTCCGAGTATCGGCTGTCTTGGGTCACAGATGAAGACAGCTAGGCTGGCAAACGAGTCAATGCCCTTCTCGCGGAAGAGTGTCCAGTGCAAAAAGTGCTCACACAAGGTATTCAACGCGGGGAAACGATCTTAGAGGCGCGGGGAATCACGAAGAAATTCCCGGGAGTCGTCGCCAATGACCGCATAAATTTTGAGATAAAGGCGGGTGAGATTCACGCGGTCTTGGGAGAGAACGGCGCGGGGAAAACTACCCTGATGAAGATTCTCTTCGGTCAGTATCAACCTGACGAAGGTGAGATTTACATCGGCGGCAAGCAGGTCAAGTTCAGATCACCTCTAGATGCGATCGATCTGGGCATTGGGATGGTCCATCAACACCGCAAATTGGTAACCGCTCACACAGTAATCGAAAACATCATCCTCGGTCACCCCAGGGCGGGTAAGGTCCTTAACCTGAAAAAAGCAGAGGGGGAGATCAACGAATTCTGCGATAAATACGGATTCAGCATCGACCTTAAAGCAAAAGTGTGGCAGCTTTCCGAAGGGGAAAAGCAGCTCGTTGAGATTCTAAAGGCACTCTATCGCGGCGCAGAGGTTCTCATCATGGATGAACCCTCTTCTGCGCTTACCCCTCTTGAGACAGAGAAACTTTTAACTTCCATCCAATCTATGACCAGAGATGACCTCGCCATAGTCCCCTTCATCACCCATAAACTCCCCATAGTGCTGAGGATAAGCGACCGGGTCACGGTTCTAAGAAGAGGGAAGGTTGTGGCCTGCGTAGATACTGCACTGGCAACAGAGAAGAGCCTGGCTAAGGAGATGGTAGGGAGAGAGGTCATATTTAGAACAAAAAGGATTCATGTGGAGAAGGGGAAACCCATCCTTCAAGTTGAAAACCTTGAGGTTATGAGCGATAAAGGTTACCTGGCATTAAAAGGCGCTTCGTTTTCCATCTGTGAAGGTGAAATCTTTGGCATTGCTGGAGTCTCCGGCAACGGGCAATGCGAATTGGTCGAGGCGCTGGCAGGTCTTCGAAAGGTAGAGGGGGGTAAGGTGATTTTTGATGAAGAAGATATCACCTTTTCAACCAGCCTAGAAAGATGGCAGTTGGGCATAGGATACATCCCCTCGGACCGCATACACGTAGGTTCGATTGCCGAATTCTCCCTTGTGGAAAATACCGCCCTGAACTATTACTTCGATGACGATTTCTACAAACGAGGGTTATTAGATTACAGGAAGATACGGGAGTTGACAAAAGAAATCATTGCAGAGTATGGCGTGGTAGCACCGTCCGCCGACATCAAGGTAAAAAATTTATCCGGAGGCAACCTTCAAAAGCTCATTTTGGCGCGCGTACTCTCGCGCAGACCGAGGCTTTTGATCGTTTATTTACCCACCCAGGGTCTTGATGTGGGGGCAACAGAGTTCGTTCGCAACAAACTCGTTCAAGCCAAGCAAAAGAAAGCAGGGGTTCTTCTTGTCTCTGAAGACCTGGACGAGATCTTAGCTTTGAGCGATTGGGTGGCACCGATTTATGAAGGAAAGTTCATGGGCATCATCCCGGGAGAGAATGCCCAGAGGGAGCTTGTGGGAGCGATGATAGCCGGGATAACGCTGGATGAGGAAGAGATATGAGGCTCGCTGGCTTTGAGTATAAGCTTCAGAAAAGGGTGTCGTTATCCGGCATTCAAGCTGCGACCATATCGATCCTGGCAATCATCAGCGCTTTGGCTCTTTTTAGCTTGATCTTCATCTTGGCCAGGATCAACCCCCTGGTCGCGTATCGCGAGATTTTCTCCTACGCTTTTGCTAGCCCCTTTGGTCTACCGTTGACGATTAACCGGTTCATATTCATCTTGTTGTGCACATTCGCCTTCATCATTCCCTTTAAAGCAGGGCTCTGGAACATCGGGATGGCCGGGCAGCTTTATACCGGTACCTTGGCTGCATACGCAGTTCTGTATGCCTTTGGTGTGAATGAATTCCAATCCTTGCGAGTTTCCCCTCAACTCATCATCCTATTCATGTTGATCGCAGCAGCCTTGGGGGGTATCGGAGTTGGCGCGATTGCAGGATTTTTAAAAGGGAAGTTCAACCTCAATGAGATTGTTGTAACGATGATGTTGAATTTCATCACTTTCTGGGTGGTTTCTTTCATGATCAAAGAGGGAGGTCCTTTCATGAACCCTGGCGGGAGAGGCGAAAGCTTCGAATTGCCGTCTTCCCTGCAACCAGGATTGATCATGGGTGTCCCTTTTACGATCTTCATCGCCCTTGGGGCTGCACTGCTGTTGTACTTTATGTTCGCAAGAACCAAAATCGGCTACAAAATAAAAGCATATGGGCACAATCCTACTGCGGCCGAATATGCGGGAATCAGTCCATTGTTGATCCCCCTCCTGGTTTTTGTTATGGGCGGTGCTTTAGCGGGCCTGGCCGGGTATCACTACTTTGCCGCGGTTCCCGGGGTTTATAAAATCGCAAGGACGTATGGCTATTTTGGCGATCTGGCGTTTTATGGGATTATTTGTGGGTTGATTTCCCAGGGTAACCCTATCGCCGCGATCCCAGTAGCGCTGCTTTTCGGAGGTTTATCGATCGGGGGCAGATTCGTCCAGGGAAAACTTGGTATGAGTTTTGGCGTGGATTTTGCCCTGCTCGGCGTTCTAATGATGACGCTCGTCGCTTTTCAATATTTTTACCGTTATAGGATTATCCGGGTAAAAGCAAGGAAGGAGAGCATAGATGTGGGAGTTCTTCGTTAGAAGTCTCGACGCCTCAACGATCTTCACGATTGCGGCTCTCGGCGAACTCATCGGACAGCGCTCAGGGGTTTTAAACGTAGGGATCGAGGGTGTAATGCTTTTCGGCGCTACCTTGGGTTTCATCACCGCGAAGACCACCGGGAGCTACTTGCTCGGCTTCTTAGTGGGAATTGCCATCGGAGGTTTGCTCGGACTTCTCCACGGATTTTTTTCCATAACGCTTGGTGGCGACCAGGTTGTAAGCGGAATGGGTATATGGATCCTTGGCTTCGGTCTCACCACCTACATCGGCAGCACATATACCGGACCCCTGGGAATGGAAAGGATACCTGCGATCCAGGGTCTTTCTCCATTCTTTTATCTCGGAATTGTGCTTACCGTGGCAACGTGGTTCGTGCTCTCCAAGACAAGCTTGGGATTGAGGATAAGGTCGGTGGGGGAGAATCCTACGGTCGCTGAGGTATCAGGGATCAACATCGCCAAAACTCGCTATCTATGTGTCATAACCGCAGGAATGCTGATGGGATTAGCGGGTGCCATTTTCTCCTTGGATTACAACCCAGTCTGGAGCTACAACTTCCTCTCGGGTCGGGGTTTCATCGCACTGGCGCTCGTTTTTTTCTCGATGTGGAACCCTTTTATCCTACTTGGAGGTTCGATTCTTTTTGGAACCTTGTGGCAGCTCTCACTCAATCCACAGATGTTGCTCCCTGGCGTCATGTCCAGGTACATCTGGAGGACAGTCCCCTTTATAATTACCCTGGGCGTTCTATTGCTTATGTCAACCAAGTGGTTCCGGACCAAGTGGGGTGCGGCAACGCCCGAAGCGCTTGGACAACCTTACGTAAAAGAATGATAAGCCACTATCTATTATCTCCAGGCAACAATTTTAATACGTAGGGACAATCTATCCAATCGCATCAGTAATCGAAGCTAGTAACTGCTGCAGCACCATGAGTAATGCGATCATGCAGAACTCCATTCCCATCAACATTACCCAGCCGTACCTGTTCCTGGTCAAGCATTTATTCGTTTCTTTCGTCATCCAAACATTCTATCAAAACAGTACTCAACTGCGATGTTGGAGTCCTGTGTGAATTTTTGAATGACTCTCGAATTTATGCGACAATAGCGAAGAATATGGATCCCCCAAGAAGTTTTCGGAGAACGGAATGGGGGCTCACAACCCCATAGGTTTTACGGAGAATATAAATGGGTCCACTAGAAGGAATTCGAATATTGGATCTTAGCCGGGCGATGGCCGGACCGTATTGCACCATGATGCTTGGAGATCTTGGTGCGGAGGTGATAAAAGTGGAGCGGCCAGGTCGCGGCGATGAAAGCCGGGGATGGGGGCCACCATTTGTCGGGCAATCGGGTGACAACCCCACGGGCGAATCAGCTTACTTCCTATCTGTTAACCGCAATAAACGCAGCATCACCGTAAATTTGAAAAGCAGCGAAGGACAAGAAGTCATTCAGCGTTTAGCGAGTTTGTGTGATGTGCTCGTAGAGAACTTCCGGACCGGAGTGCTGGAAAAACTGGGGTTGGGCTATGAAGATATTAAGAAACTCAATCCCAGCCTGGTGTATTGCTCCATCAGTGGGTATGGGCGAACCGGTCCATACGCCGAGCGACCCGGCTATGATGTGATGATCCAAGCCGAGGGGGGGATGATGGGGATCACCGGTCCTGTTGAAGGCCCCCCTTCAAGGGTGGGCGTGCCGATCGTGGACATCACGACGGGAATGGTCGCGGCGACCTCCATCCTGGCGGCACTGCGCGCCCGCGACCAAACGAATGAGGGACAACTCATCGATATCTCGCTCTTCGATACGCAGGTAGCGCTCTTAACGAATGTAGCATCCAACTATCTGATCGGAGGAAACGATCCCCGTCGAATGGGGAATGCTCACCCAAACCTGGCTCCCTACGAAGCTTTTCGCGCACAAGATCGCTGGATCGTCATCGGCGTTGCTAACGAACTTCAATGGAAAACCTTCTGTGCGGTAATTGATCGGCAAGATCTCAGGGATGATGCGCGCTTCAGGACGAATGGAGACCGTGTAGCTCATAGGGTTGAATTGGGTGAGATTCTCAGCGAGGTTATCGCCTCGCGCCCGGCGAGTGAGTGGTTAAGCGCCCTTCGCAAAGCAGGACTACCTTGTGGTCCTATTAACGACGTAGCAGCGGTCTTCGATCACCCTCAAATTCAGCCCAGGGAGTTGATATTGGAAGTTGAGCATCCCCAAGCTGGCCCTATTCAGCTTACAGGGTTTCCTTATAAACTCAATCAGACACCTGCCGAACTACGGCATCCTCCTCCGTTGCTCGGAGAGCATACAGAGGATGTGCTCACGGAGATGTTGGGCTACTCTAAGGAGGATGTCGCCCGATTTCAGGAACAAGGGGCAATCTAGAATAATGCTTCTCTCGTCCAAGAGATTCTCCAGTGGGATCATCCATCTCGAAGTGAATTATCCAAGGATTGTGAAGTCGTCATGATGGTTTCTAAAGTAGAGATCCGATCAGGGGCATATTACGACTCGGTTATCCTCATGCAGCTGCAGCGAGAGCTCGCTGCTCTCCCCGATGTCATAGATGCTGGCGTGGTGATGGGGACAGAGGCGAATAAGAATATTCTCAGTCAAAACAACATGTTGTCGCCCGAGGGTCAAGCTGCCGGACCGGAGGATTTGCTAATTGTCGTTCAAGCTCCAAGTGAGAAGGTTGCGCTGGACGCGCTTCGCCAGGTGGATGAGCTGCTTACCCGCCGACGCCAAGCTGCCGATCATGAATACCGGCCCAAGAGCATCGAAAGTGCAGCAGAGATGGCGCCGGACGCGCGCTGGGCGCTCATCTCTGTTCCGGGTCGCTACGCTGCCGACGTCACCCGCACAGTACTTGACCTGGAGAAAAATGTCTTCCTCTACAGTGACAATGTCACCCTCGAGGATGAGATTGCGATCAAGCAAGCAGCAAGAGAGAAGGGGTTAATGGTGATGGGTCCCGATTGTGGCACTGCAATTGTGAATGGCATCGGGCTGGGATTTGCAAACCAGGTGCGTCGAGGACCCATTGGTTTGGTCGCTGCCTCAGGGACAGGCTTGCAGGCGGTGAGCGCACGCATCCACCAGCTAGGGGGCGGAATCACCCACGCCATAGGGACCGGTGGACGAGACCTCTCCGATGCGGTGGAGGCAATCACTGCATTTCAAGGGCTCGACCTCCTTCGCCGTGACCCCGATACGCAAGTCATCGTCTTGATTTCCAAACCCCCATCCAATACTGTGGCAGAAAAACTTTTGCAAGCTGCGCGGTTATCAGGTAAACCCGTGGTCGTGAATTTCATCGGCTATGCAAGCCCCTCCCGACGAGTGGAGAACGTGTTCTTCGCAACATCCTTCGATGAAACTGCGAAGTTGGCTGTGGAGTTGATTTCCGCCTCTTCCGAAGCTGCACACTCAAAAGCAGTGGATACCAGTGCTTTTTCATCAACCCAACGCTACCTCCGTGGCCTCTTCTCGGGAGGCACATTAGCGTACGAAACCCTACTGATCCTGCAAGCGTACATCCCTGGTGTTTATTCCAATGTCCCGCTAAAGGAAGAGCTCCGCCTACCCGACGCGTTAGTCAGTCAGGAGCACACCATCGTCGATCTGGGCGAGGATGAGTTCACCGTTGGACGTCTGCACCCGATGATGGACAACGATCTTCGTATCCGCAGGCTGGAGCAGGAAGCTTCCGATCCTGAAGTGGCTGTGCTCCTGCTCGACGTGGTCTTGGGCCACGGCGCACACCCCGATCCAGCCAGCGAGCTGGCGCCGGCCATCCAACGCGCACACGAGACAGCCAGCAAGGCAGGCCGCCATCTAGAGGCGGTAACGGTCGTGGTTGGAACGGATGAAGACCCGCAAGGGTTGGATGCGCAGATTTCACAACTCGAAGCAGCGGGCGCTAAAGTCTGGACCAGCAACGAAGCCGCGGCGCAGTATGTGGGCCGCTTGATTCAAGCCCTCTCGCCGGAACCCGAGATCCTTGACCACACGCCAGTAGATTTGAGTGTTTTGAAGGATCCGCTGTCGGCCATCAATGTGGGTTTGGAATCATTTGCCGAAAGCCTAAAAGCTCAAGATGCTTCTGTTATCCATGTGGATTGGCGTCCGCCAGCGGGGGGTAATCAGGAACTGATGTCCATTCTTGAGAGGATGAAAGGGTTATGATCGGAGGCCAGGTATGAAGGAATTTGTTGCAGCCTGCATTCAGATTGCCATTACCCCCAATGATGTCCAGGCCAACGTAGCCAAGGGTGTTAGCTGGTTGAAGAAGGCTGTGAGCGAAAATGAAGCCGAGCTTGTCGTTTTTCCAGAGACGGTGACGACCGGCTATGAGACCGGCTTGGATGCCGAAGGACTATGGGAATTGGTCGATGAAGCACCGGGATTGATCACCCAGGGGGTACAGGAAGCTGCGGATGAGCTTGGCGTCTATGTCGTCTGGCCATCGTACCGTCGCGGATCCGTGCGTGGAGATGTCTACAATTCGTCGATCTTGATAGGTCCGGATGGAGGGATCATAGGCATCTACGATAAAACTCACCCCGCGCCTTGGGAGCGACGTGATCATGGTGGATGGGCGCTCGTGGGTGATCGCGCGGATGTATATGAAACCGAGCTTGGAACCCTGGGCATGATCATCTGCTACGACGGAGATTTCCCAGAGCTGTCGCGTATACTAGCAGTGAAGGGAGCTGAGATCATCATCCGGGTATCTGCATTGCAGCGCAGTTTCGATATTTGGCACATGACAAATTCCGCGCGAGCCTATGACAACCATGTGTACGTCATCGCTAGCAACCTGGTCGGACCGGATGCGAAGGGTAATTACGGATTTGGTCATAGTATGATCGTCAATCCGATCGCCTGGCGATTGGCGCAGGCACGCGGCACTGAAGAAATCATCTCCGCTCGTCTTGATCCCGATCCCCTTCGCTATATTACCTGGGGTAGCAAACATCCGCAAAATTTCGATCACCTGGAGGATCGCAACCTCGAGCTTTATAAAGAGAGTCTAAAAAAGGCTCGATCTCGCTTCGAGATCGGGAAACGTTTTCGACCGTCGGGGACAGAGGGTGATAATTGAGGTAAACCATCATTGTTTGATGACTACCTGGCAAGAGCAGGTTATCGTCATCGAGCAGGGGAGGACATGTGGATATTGATAAAGCTAACGCCGAAGCATGCGAACGAATGATGGAGTCTCGTCCGCTTGTCGTGGGTTTGGGGAAGGCGCTGGAAGTGATCCCGGACATGCGCGAGAACTTGCTGCTGCACGCCGGACCTCCCATCACCTGGGAAAGGGCGTCCGGACCCATGCGCGGCGCCATTACCGGGGCCTTGATTTTTGAAGGCAAGGCGAAAGACGAAAAAGACGCCCAGGCACTGGTTGAGTCGGGCAAGATCGCGCTTGAACCCTGTCATCATCACCAAGCCGTGGGGCCGATGGCTGGTGTCATCTGCCCCTCTATGTCGGTCTATATTCTTGAAGACACGACACATGGGAACAAAGCCTTTTCTAACTTGAATGAGGGCTATGGCAAAGTTCTGCGTTATGGCGCCTACAGCGAAGATGTATTAGAGCGCTTACGCTGGCTAGAGGAGGTGATGGCTCCGGTCCTGAATGATGCCATCCAAGCTTGCGAGGGGATCGACATCCGGGCGCTTCTAGCCGAAGCGCTGCATATGGGTGACGAAGGCCATAACCGGAACAAGGCGGGTTCCTTGCTTTTCACGAAGATCCTTGCACCTTTCGTTGTCAAGGTAACCAAAGACTCAGAAGTTGCCGCGCAGATCATTCAGAACTTAGGCGATAACGCTCTGAGCGTGCTAAACCCCGTCATGGCTGCCTGTAAAGCCATGGTCGATTCGGCTCACGGGATCAAAGGCAGCACCATCGTGAGCGTCATGGCCCGCAATGGCACTGATTTCGGTATTCGGATCAGCGGGTTAGGTGACCGCTGGTTTACTGCACCGGTCGCTATGCCGAAGGGGTTGTATTTCCCGGGCTTCACGGAAGAGGATTCAAGCGGGGATATTGGCGATAGCACCATCACCGAGACGGCAGGCATTGGTGGTTTTGCCATGGCCAGCGCGCCAGCTATCGTCACATTCGTCAGCGGTACGCCAAAAGATGCGATGAATGCCACACTGGAAATGTATGAAATCTGTTTCGCCGAGCACAAATACTTCACGATGCCCCCTCTCGATTTCCGGGGAACACCGACCGGGATTGACATCCGCAAAGTCGTCGAGAAAGGCATCACACCGCGTGTAAATACGGGTATTGCCCACAAAGACGCAGGGGTCGGACAGGTTGGAGCCGGTCTGGTGCGTCCACCCATGGAGATGTTTGAGGAGGCATTGGTAGCGTTTGCCGAAGAATACAATATTTGAGAGTCAACGAAGACCAGCTTTCTCTAGATTTGGATGTGCATCGGAATGCAGATTTGAAAGTGAGGCTTGAATGGATCGAGATCGTTTTATCAAAACCATGACCGACGCCAAACTTTATGATTTGACCCAGGAGTGCAGTATCTTCACGCCTCCCTGGCCGGGGGAAAAATCGCTTGAAGTTCATTTTTTCAAGCGAGTGACAGGCGCCTATGGGGGAGGGCAGGGAGCGAATGGTCAGATTCTCAATTGGAGCAACACCGTAGGCACGCATTTGGTCGGCGAGCGAGCCTTCCATTCCGCGGGTAGAGCCATCGCCGATGTTGGCTTGAGCGATCTTTGTGGTCCGGGAGTCGTAGTCGATATTTCGAATGCAGTCTCCGACTACAGTCTATACACCCCCGAGATGATCACCGAGCGGGCAACGGTCAAAGAGGGGGATATTCTGATTATCAACACCGGATACCACAAATACTCGTGGGACCAGCCGGATGTTTTTAATGAAACTGCGCAGGGCGGTGTCGAGTCGAAGGAGTTCGGATTCCTCGTTCGACATCCCGGTCCCTCCCCCGACTTCTTCAAATGGGCTTTGGAGATGAAACTAAAAGTTGTGGGGGTGGATTGTGGCTGCGCCGAACACCCGATGAATACGCCTATCCGCCGGATGCATGAGCGCGAGTTTCAGAAAGCGGAGGAGAAGTTACTCAAAGAGCACGGAAAAACGTGGGATGAGATGTACCCGCGGGACGAATACTATAAGATGACCCACGCGGACATACCCAACGCCCACTTGCTCTTCGTTGAATCCATTGTGGGCGACATTGACAAGCTGAAAAACCAACGTGCCTGGATCATGATTATGCCGATCCCCTTCATGGAGGTCGAAACCGCATGGGCGCGTGTCTCAGCCCTAACGGCGCCGAAAGGTATGGGGGATGAAGAGTTCATCAAGCTCATGAGTTCAGCAGAAATGCTGGATCTCACGATCCCTTTCAGCGTCCAGACCCCTCAATGGTTGAATTACATTCCACTGAGCGTGACGTACACCAAGCGGGTCGGGGGCCAATTCTTCGGCATGGGCAGGAATGGTTCGATCTGCAATGCCAGCATCCACCTGGCGAGCCATATGGACGGCGAGATACACTTCTACCCTGCGGGTCGATCCATTGGAAGAGTCCCCTTAGAAGAATGGGTTGGACCAGGTGTCATCGCCGATATTTCACATCTGGTCAGCAATTCGAGTGTGTACACACCCAAGATGATTCAAGATGTTGTGGACATTCGCAAGGGCGACATACTCATCATAAAGACGGGATGGCACAAATATGGGTGGAACAGCCCTGACTCGGATGAATTCCGCTATATGGTGAATCATCCCGGTCCTTCCCCGGATTTTTCGGACTGGTGTGTGGATATGCAGATCAAGTGGATCGGGGTCGACGCCGTGAGCGCCGATCATCCCATGAACACCATCATGCGATTGTGGCATCCGCAGACATTCGAGGAAGCCAATCGCAAGCTGATTGACGATTTCGGCAAGGACTGGGACGAGATGTACCCGCTGGATAAGTACTACCAGGACATGCACCTGAATCTCTTCCCGAAGCGCATCGTCCATGCCGAAAACCTGGGGCTCGACATCGACAAAGCCGAGAGCGGCAGGTATTACATCGGTTGCTACGTCCAAAAAGCTATCGAGGCCGAATCGATGTGGGGCAGATTCGTGGCCTTCAAGGAGAGCAGCGAAGGCTAGGAGTATCTTGAATGATCCTCGTTACTGGAGCTGCGGGCAAGACCGGGCGGTATGTCATCCAGGAGCTGGTCGGGAAGGGCAAGCGGATACGAGCGCTTGTCCATCACGGGGAGTATATCGAACGAGTTGAAGAAATCGGCGCTATCGAGGTCATCCATGGTGATATGCGCGACCGGCGGACGGTGGACCAAGCGGTTGAAGGAATTCGGGTGGTCTATCACATACCGCCTAATGTCCACCCGGATGAGGTTGCGATCGGGCAGACGGTGATCTCTGCTGCACAATCTGCGGAGATCGAACTCTTTGTCTATCACTCCGTGGTGCATCCGCATATCGAAGCTATGCCGCACCATTGGCAGAAGATGCGTGTCGAAGAGCAACTCTTTTCCTGCGGTCTGGCCTTCACGATTTTGCAGCCCGCAGCATACATGCAGAATATCCTGGCTCAATGGGACACAATGATCGGGGATGGTTGCTACCGTGTACCTTATCCGCTCGAAGCCCGCTCGAGCCTCGTCGATTTGAAAGACGTCGCTGAAGCTGCGCGGCTCGTCCTCACCGAAGATGGACACGCAGGTGCGACATATGAGCTGACTGGCACTACGCCGATGTCCCAGATCGAGATCGCGCAAACATTGAGCGATGGTTTAGGTCGAGAGGTGACCGCAGAAAGGACACCGATTGACGTCTGGGAGCGAGGCGCTCGGGACGCCGGACTGGGATCGTATGCGATCGAGACGCTCACGCAGATGTTCCTATATTATGGGGGCCATGACTTTGTTGGCAGCCCGCAGACTCTGACCTGGCTGCTAGAGCGCCCACCGACGACTCTGGCTGAAGCCATCGAGCGTGAGCGTCGGCGGCGCGAGAATGAGAACTGAAATGCAACCGTGGGGTAACGAGGGTTCTTTGAGAAGGGAAATAAGCCTATGAAGCCTGCACCATTTGAATACATTGCGCCAACCACCGTAGAGGAGGCTTTGGGCCATCTCACTGAATATGGTTATGATGCCAAGGTCTTAGCAGGCGGTCAGAGCCTGATCCCGATGATGAATTTTCGTCTGGCTCAACCTGCGGTGCTCGTCGATCTGAATAAGCTCGCGGAGCTCTCATTTATCCGCTCCGAGAGTGATGGGGAGCTGCGCATCGGCGCCATGACTCGCCATCATCAGGTTGAGCATGATGCCCTTGTGGCCGAACATTCTCCACTGATCCACGAGGCGATGTCGAAAATCGCCACCCCGCAGATCCGCAGTCGAGGGACCTTCGGCGGAAGTATCGCCCATGCGGATCCGGCCGCTGAATTAACCACGATCTGTGTCGCGCTGGATGGGCGTTTCCGCTGCCAGAGTGTGCGCGGGGAGCGTTGGGTCCCGGCGAACGAGTTCTTCCTGGGTATGTTCACCTCGGTTCTGGAGCCAGATGAGCTGCTGGTCGAGATCGCAATTCCGCCGATGGCGCCGCGCACGGGCTGGGCGTTGGAAGAGGCGGCACGACGTGCGCATGATTTCGCGCTGGTCGGAGTGGGCGCAGTGGTGACACTGGACGCGCAGAATCGTTGTGAACGCGCGCGGTTGGTGTTCCTCAGCGTCGGTGATGGACCGGTGGAAGTGGTGAAAGCCACAGAGATGCTTATCGGGGAGGAAGCTACACACGACTTAATACGCGCGGCAGCCGAAGCGGTGACCGAAGAACTGGATCCGAGCGCAGACATCCACGCCTCGGTAGCGTATCGATTGCATTTAGCCAGGGTCTTGGCCAGGCGAGCGCTCGAAAAAGCGTTCGAGCGTGCTGCAGCCCCCGGGACCCAAGCAGCGTGAGAGAGGCAATATCATGAGCAAAGCACTGGACGTTACCGTCACCGTCAATGGGGAGGTCTTTCAACGAACGATTGAACCCCGTCTGCTCCTCAGCGATTTCATCCGCCATGAGCTCAATCTCTCCGGGACGCATGTCGGCTGTGAACACGGTGTGTGCGGGGCTTGTACGATCTTGTTCGATGGAATGCCCGTCCGCTCTTGCCTGATGTTCGCCGTACAGGCGGATGGGCATGAAATCCGCACCGTTGAAGACCTCGGGACGATGGGGGATTTGCATCCACTCCAAGAGGCGTTCCAGGAAACCCATGCTCTACAATGTGGTTTCTGCACATCGGGCTTTCTGATGAGTATCCTCCCCGTCCTCGAGAAAACGACGGACCTGAGCGAAGAGGACCTCCAGCGGGCGATGGAGGGAAACCTCTGCCGCTGCACGGGATACCAGCACATCAGGGACGCGGTCCGGTTAGCCGCCGAAAAGATGTCGTCGGGGGGTGAATCATGATGGCCAAATTGATAGGGAAGCGTATCACCCGGAATGAAGACCCTCGTCTGCTTACCGGTCAGGCTTTGTTCGTCGATGATGTTGAACTCCCGGGCATGCTTCACGCTGCCTTTCTCCGCAGCGAATACGCCCACGCCAGATTGAAGGGCATCGATGTTTCGGCTGCGTTGGAGCGGCCAGGTGTGGTTGCGGCATTCACGGCAGAAGATATGGGCGACGCCTGGTCTCCGGGCCCTCCACTGGTGATCCCGCCGCCGACTATCGAGGATGTGGAATTCTACACTCGCACGCAGGTCCCACTGGTGAAGGATAAGGTTCGCCACGCCGGTGAGCCCCTCGCCATCGTCATCGCCGAGAGCCGCTATATCGCCGAAGACGCGTTGGACGATATCATCGTTGACCTCGAACCCCTTGAGGTGGTGACGAATATCGAGCGCGCGCTGGACCCTGACTCGCCGCTGGTTCATGATGATCTAGAATCCAATCTCGCCGCGCACCTCGTCCAGGAGAAGGGCGACTACGCAGCGGCGCGCGAGGGTGCCGGCGTGGTGATCAAGCGGCGCATCGTCATCGAACGCGGCATAGCCGGTGCAATGGAGAACCGCGGCATCGTCGCCTCTTGGGATAATAAGCAGCAGCAATTGACTGTTTGGGATACGACGCAGTCACCTATCCCCATCCGCAACGGTTTGGCGAGCATGTTCGGATTATCCGAACATCAAGTCCGAGTGATCGCGCCCTTCGTCGGTGGCGGCTTTGGACCCAAGATCATGATGTTCTACCCGGAGGAGGTGCTGCTAACCTGGTCCACGCTCCAGATGGGCAAGCCGATCAAATGGATCGAGGACCGTCGGGAGAACTTCTACGCCACAACTCAGGAACGAGGTCAGATCCATGATGTTGAATTAGCGCTCACGAGCGACGGGCGCATCCTGGGGATGCGCGACGATTTTCTGCATGACACCGGCGCCTATGATCCTTACGGGCTGACCATCCCGCTTAATACCCAGTGCCATGCGTTGGGTCCTTACGATATACCCAACTTCAGCTCCGATTTGAAAGTCGTATTCACCAACATGACCCTCACCACGCCTGTCCGCGGGGCCGGACGACCGCAGGGAGTCTTTGTGATCGAACGGATGCTGGATATCGCCGCCAAAGAGTTGGGAATCGACCGAACGGAAATCCGTAAGCGGAACTACCTTCCCAAAGACGTATTCCCCTATGACAACCTCATCATCGACCAGGCTTTTGAGTCCTTCGTCATCGATAGTGGGGACTATCTTCCGGCGATGGAGAAAGCGCTTAAGATGATTGATTACGAAAAGTTCACCCAGGAGGAGCAGCCTAAGCTGCGGGAGGAAGGTCGACGGGTGGGCATCGGCGTCGTTTCGTTCATCGAGACGACGGGCGTTGGCCCTTACGAGGGTGCCCGGGTGACGATCGAGTCGAGCGGGAAGGTAAATGCGGCGACGGGTGTTGGCACCCAGGGGCAAGGTCATTTCACAACTTTTGCGCAGATCGTCGCCGAGCAATTGGGGGTGGATGTTCGCGATGTGCACCTGGTGACTGGAGACACGGCACAATTCCACTGGGGGACGGGTACATTTGCGAGTCGCGGGGCAGTCGTCGCTGCGAATGCGGTGAATGCAGCCGCTTTGATCGTGCGCGGGAAGGTCCTGAAGCTGGCCAGTGAGTTGCTCGAAACACCCGAAGAGGAGTTGGAGCTCGAGGATGGTGTAGTCCGTGTGGCGGATATCCCAACTCGGTCTATAAGCCTGGGTGATCTGGCCCAACGTTCCAATCCGCTGCGCGGTGCCGTCGAACCAGGCACCGAGCCAGGGCTCGAAGCGACGGCTTACTTCGGTCCGAAATATGGGGCTACGGCCTTCGGCACACACGCCATGATCGTCGAAGTCGATCCAGAGACGATGATGGTGGAGATCAAACGCTACATCGTCGTCGAAGATTGCGGCACGGTACTCAATCCGCTCATCGTAGAAGGACAGCTCCATGGCGGAGTAGCACACGGCATTGGGAACTCCTTCTACGAGAAACTGGTTTTTGACGACTATGGACAGCTCTTAAACGCCTCTTTTGCGGATTACTTGATCCCCACTGCGGCGGAGATTCCCACAATCGAAATAGCTCATCAGGTCACACCTTCACCGCTGAATCCGTTGGGCAGCAAAGGTGTCGGTGAGGCTGGGGCCATCCCGGTCCCGGCGCTCTTCGCTCAGGCGGTGGAGAACGCGCTTGATGAGGAGGGGCTGGAGATTCTCGAATCGCCGCTCAGTCCGCAGAGGCTGTTCGAGTTATTCCACGGGAAGGAGAAAGAAGCATGAGGATCGAAGGCGAGCACGTTTTTAAGGGCTCTCGTGAGGATGTTTGGGCGATCGTGCGTGACCCTGAGGTCCTGGCGACGATGCTTCCCGGCACAACGAAATTGACCCAGCTCTCGGAAACCGAGTACGAGGGCGCGATCAACCTGCGCATAGGGCCCATCTCGGGAGGTTTCTCTGGGAGGATCATCGTCGAGGATGAGTCACCCCCCGAGAGCTGCACATTGAAAGCCGAAGGCGAGGGGAGGATGGGCTTCTTTAAAGGCAGCGGCACTGTTCACCTGACCGAGCAAGACGATGGAACGCTGATGAAATACGAAGGGGAGATTCAAATCGGCGGGAAATTAGCCAGCATAGGCCAACGTCTCATCGACATGACGAGTAAGACCATGATCCGCCAGGGCATGAAGGTCCTGGACGCTGCTTTAGAAGAACGTAAAGCAGAAGCAGCGGACGAATAGATGGGGGGTCGCCTTCCATGTGGAGCACCCTAGAAGTGTAGAGGAGGGAAACCAGGGGGTGTGGGGGAGTAGCCCCTCGATAAGCTCGGGATGATAAGCCTCCCCAGTCCCCCTTTGGGGAACTTAGGTGGAAAGAGATAAATCGACTTGTGCTTTCAATGAAAAGCGTTGACACCGAGAGCTTAATCACCCACCCATCTGTCCTGCGCCCTAGGATTTGTGTGGGGGCGAGTAGCCCTTCCTTTACAGGCAGCTTCGCCTTCTTGAAGTCGGGCTGGAAATAGATTATGCTGAGATGGCGAATGGACATGGGCAGGCATCGATAATGGATGCCCGCGATTCCCCCTTTTTCGTAGACCTTCTTCCTTAATACACGCGATTTGAGGGTGAATCAAGCGATTACACAGGAAAAATCCCCCGCGCGGGGGATACGCGGATGCCCGTCCACACAAGCTTATGTTAGCGAGCATTCAATAGTCGATGAAAATTGATTTTAAATGATTTGATCAGCATTAGAGATGATGGATAATATGGCTAAAAAGAAGCGCGATGTCGTTCAGATCAAGAATCCGAAGTCAGGCCGATATGTAAAGATCGATAGGTCAAAAGGGCGGATCATTGATCACAAGAAAAGTGACGGGCCATACAAGAATGTTCCTATAGCAAGAAAGAGAAAAAAGAAATGATTTGCTATAGACCAACAGAGGGAGATGTCTCATCAGTCCCGATTTCATATAGACCGCGTACTTGCTTCTTAATGACTCAAATCGGAAAACCAGTGCCTACCATCGCTCAAGAGATTAGGAGAAGAATCAAATCAAACCTTTCTTCGGCTGGTTTTGGGCTAATAGATTCTGGTAGCCAAGTAACGGGACGCGATTTTCTAATGAAGATTTGGAATCTAATGTTGAGTGTGCCCCTGGGTATTGCGATCATCCATGAAGACATTAGCATGAAAACATATGCGAACATTTTTTATGAACTTGGAGTTATGCAAGCGTATGGAAAGGAAACACTTGTAGTAAAAACAACAGCTGCGAATGTCCCTTCTGATTTTGTGCGAACGGAATACGTTAATTACGACGAAGATTTTGATAAGAACTTCAATAAGTTCATCGAGGGTTTATCAAGCCAAGCAGATTATTATGTAAAAATATCTGATCAGCTTGAAAAGGATCCTCTCTTAGCTATTGATTATCTTCGAAGAGCATACCTTATTACGAATGAGAGGAGTCATCAGATCCACGCAGAGGGACATTTCGAGAGTGCATCGATTCAAGATAGAGCGAAAAGTAGTGTCGAACTGTTATTGATCAGCTTTACCAATATTAATGCTCGCTAACCTCTCGCCAGACCGTGTGAAAAGCAGCTAAAAGGCTACGAATTCTCAGCTCTTGCGGCGAGTATCGACGAATTTCAATAGATTGAGCGCCGAAACTGATGAAAGACAAAAAAAGCCCTGGATCACCCCAGGGCTTCGATCATCTTGGGCACTCCCAGGATATTGATTGCTCTTTTGATGTTATACGCTAGAAACGAGAGGCTCATTTCCGCGCTGGTTTTTGGTATTCCTTTCATCAAGAAATAACCCTGGTCCATGCTTAATTTGATGGTTCCGCCGAAGATCCCCGAAGGGGGAAGGGATGTTCAACGATAGCCTTGCGTCTGGTTCGGAGATCTGGATTATCTTCAATACGTTTTTGCATCTCATCCAGCAGGTCTTCATCCACCCAGCGGGTTATCCTTCTGCCGTCTTTGCTGCTGGTGCATTTGTGTTTGATCTTGCAGGCCCTGCAGGAGCTGGTGGCATAGTACTTGATATCGCGATTCTTCTCGGTCGTCTGGAAGCGGAAGGTCATTTTATCGCCAGCCGGACACCTGTAGCAATCGGTTTCCAGGTCATACCTGAAATCCTGCTTGGTGAACAATCCTTTTTTGCGATTGGCGGAAGTATTCGCTTTGGGGATTGTGGGCGTAATGCCCTTCTTCAGGCATGCTTTGATCTGGCCGCCATTGTAGTAACCTTTGTCGGCAATGACCTCAAGTTCATCCACTTGGAGGATCTCTTTCGCCCGGGATGCCATCCGTTCCAATTGGTTGAAATCATTGACTTCATTGGTGACATCATGATCGAGGATCAAGTAATTCTTAGCATCTACGCTGACCTGGACGTTGAACCCCACCTGGGTTCCATGATTCTGACCCAGAGGCATGGAG
>DAOUDJ010000170.1:0-21938 GCA_034430795.1 Anaerolineales bacterium
TCGCCTCTGGCTCGATTGGTGATGAGCGTAGCTGAGGATCTTATCCTTGTCCTCATGCCTGATGAAGAATGTGTGGCCAATGCACACGCGATCGCGGATTATCTAGACGGCCACGGCATCCAGACGGGTCGACTGCAGTACATCTCAAACCGCCCTTTGCCATCCGAAGGATTAACCCAGGGGACACTGACAGATCGCATGGGGGTAGAGATGCTAGCGGCGGTACCCAACATCGGTACACAGTTCACGCTGCTAAATTCCCTCCACGCCCCCTTACAGTTGCGCTTCCCTGAAGAACGAGCCAATCTCATCCTCAAAGACGCAGCTTCCCGCCTGGTCCAGTAATCCATCGGAATAACCTTTTCCAGTGAATGCCCGCGCTACGAAGATGCGCCTAGCCATTTACCCTTCCATTACCCATACGACCATCTGCAATCAGAAACCTAAAAATGAGGCAGATCGTCTGTTGGGTTTCTGTCGCATTAGCGCCAGGCGATAGACTTCCGTGCTGTTGCACACCTTACATCTATGTTCTCCTGGATTCTGGTGTGTGGGTCCAAAGTGGGGACATTTGCTATAATCCCCTCAATCCGCAATCGGGAGCTTAATTATGACGGATCGACAAACCCGAATATTACGCGCCAAAATGCTAGGCGCACTGATGCGCGAGAAACGCCTGGAAACCGGGAAGAGCTTGAAAGATATGGCGAGGCTGATCGGTACAACGACCAGCACACTCTCGTCGTATGAACATGGGCGAAAGTCTATCTCCTTGCCAGAACTCGAACTCCTTGCCTTCCAACTAGATACCCCTCTGCGCTACTTCCTCTCACCCTCGGCTGACGATGTCGGAGAAGACTACAAGTTCGACCCGATCATCATGGTTACGCTGCGACAGCGGATGGTTGGCGCAATGCTGCGCAAACGAAGGCTCGAGCAGAGAATGTCGATCCGGGAACTGTCTGCAAAAGTCGATATGCCAACCAGCCGAGTGAGCAACTACGAACGTGGTGTTCGCCCCATTCCCATCCCTGATCTGGAAAGTATGGTTGATGCCCTCCAGCAACCCCTGGAGCTGCTTATCGACCACGAGGGTCCAATCGGCAACTGGCATATGACTCAGCAAGCGTTCGAACGCTTCTGTGAACTTCCTGCGGACCTGCGCGCCTTCTTCAGTACACCTGAAAAGGAACCTTATCTCAAGATGGCGGAGCGCCTATCAAAACTCGATCTTCACGCCTTGCAGAGGGTCGCGCAGGCGCTCGAGGATTTAATCCCATGACGGATGATCCGAATACGCCCGAGAACCTCTCTCGGGAGGCGCTCGAAGCCTATCAACTCGGAGCATATGAGGATGCCGTCCGTGGCTTTCAGGCTGCGAAGCGCGAATTCCTCGATCGCGGAGACGACTTAAATGCAGCGGAAACCGCCAACAATCTCTCCGTCGCCCTCCTAAAAATGGACCGGACGGATGATGCCTTAGCCGCTGTGAAAGGGACGCCTGAAATCTTCCGGCGCGCCGGCAACCACCAGATGGAAGCGATGGCTTTGGGCAACCTGGCAGCAGCACTTGAGGCCACCGGAGAGATCAAACCAGCGGAGGAATGTTATCTCCAAGCCCTAACACGCCTCGAGGAAAGTGACGATCAAGAAACACGGTCCTACATCCTTCAAGCGCTTTCAAGACTCCAATTACGCGGCGGAAAGCCTTTTGATGCCCTCACCAGCATGCAGGGAGCACTCGATTCACAGCCTCGCCTTAGTTGGCGCGATCGTATCCTGCGCAGACTCTTCGACTTACCGGCAAGACTCCTCGGTCGGGGATCCTAATCCATCCTCCAGAGAGTTTAGACGCGATGCAATCGCAATCCCCCTATACGATCCGGCAGACGCGATCTAGCGATCAAGCTTTAATCGCCTCGCTGTTGACAAACGCATCGCACAAACACCTCCACTTCGACTGGTTGAACGTTCTTGACCTTTTAAATGAAGCGCCCTTTCTCATTGCCCTCCAAAAAGAGAAACCGGTTGCTTGTCTGGCTTGCCAACCTGATCCCCCGCAGGTCGCCTGGATACGCCTTTTCGCTGTATTGAAAGATGTCCCCAAATACCCGGTGTGGGATCGACTCTGGAAGGCGGCTGCGGAGAGAGCAGTAAAGCTTGGCGCAAGAAAGGCGGTGGCATTAGCCACAGTGGATTGGTTCATCCCTTTTCTCACAGGCAGCGGCTTCCAAGAGACGAATGAGGTCATCTTTTTCAAGTGGGATAGTGCTCCACTTCCAAACACCCCAGAATCTGGGATTGAGCTTAGAAAGATGGCCCTGGAGGATCTCCCTGCAGTCGCTCGTATTGATCAGAGCGCCTTCGATCCCGTCTGGGCTCTGTCCTTGCGATCACTCCGCACTGCCTATCGTCTCTCCTCATTGGCGACTGTCATCTCACGAGAGGACCAGATTATCGCCTACCAGATGAGCACATCGTCCGCTCTGGGCGCCCACATCGCCCGCCTTGCGGTCCACCCTGACTTACAAGGCATGGGCTGTGGGAGGGAACTCATCGCTAACGCTCTACAAGATTTTTCTCGGCGCGGGTTGGAGCAAGTGACGGTAAACACCCAAGCGGATAATCTCCGCAGCCAGCAGCTCTATCTCTCCCTTGGTTTTCAACCCACGGGTCAGCGTTTCTCTCTCCTCGAGACCAAACTCACTTAGCTTTGATATCCCGTTTTAATAGCAGTTCTTCACGGCCACCTTAATCTAACATACGTGTTTTGTGTCTCGAGTCGAATTAGAATCTTAAGTGCGCTATTCACCACGGGTCCGCGGCAGAGTCGAAAGGTGCTGTACGTCTCCCAGCATTCGCGAAAACCTTAAAAGGATCTAATGTATGGACATTTCTGACCTTGTATGGCAAGATTGGGAAATATTAAATCGGAGGAAATATGGGAAAAAGGGAAGAAATTCGTGAAAAACGCCAGCGTGAAAAACGGAGGAATCTTCTCATTGCCACGCTTGTCATCGCCGGGGGCGTGATCATCGTCACCGCAATGGTTATCTTCCGCACGCAAGCTCAGATCCAAAGCATCATCACGCCAGCGTCCATTGATTTCCCGCAGGGTGAGGGGATGGCAATGGGAGATCGGGGTGCGCCAGTCATCATCGAGGAATTCTCTGATTTCCAATGCCCAGCCTGTCAATTCTTTCACGAACAAACACTTGAGCAGGTAGTCGAGCAGTACGTCAAAACTGGGGATGTTTATTTCATCTTCCGTAATTTCCCATTCATCGGCAATGATTCTCAGGCAGCTGCTCTCGGAGGTTATTGCGCAGCGGAACAGGGGCTATTCTGGGAATATTCCAATATCCTCTTTGCCAATCAGATCGGTGAGAATGTGGGAAGTTTTTCATCCGCGAGGTTGGAAGCTATGGCGGACATCATCGGTCTGGATGGCGAATTCGCGCAATGCTTGCGTGAAGGACGCTATCAGGGCCTGGTTGACGCCGATTTTCAAGCTGCCCAGGACGCGGGGATCAACTCAACCCCCAGCTTTCTCATCAATGGTGAGCTAGTAACCGGTGCTCTTCCCTTTGAGGCATTCCAGAGTTATATCGAACAAGCCCTGCTGGGGAATTAAGCGCCAACCCAAAGAAAGACCAGGCGGGTGCCTCGCATCGAACCGGCACCCGCTCTTTTGTTTAACTCAGTTCTGGTATCGACGCAGGCCCCTCGCAAGGCATTGGGAGCCTCCCCTGATTGTACGCTGATCTCCCCCAATCACAGTGAACTTTTAAGCACAGCCTGTATACTTCGCTCCTTCCAGTCACTCAAAATAACGCAGTTGTGGTTTTCAAATCTACTCGACTACATCAAACCGAAGAGCCGCAGGATAACAATTGCCAACGGTGTGATTACAAGTGCCGGCAAGATGTTCGCCGTCCGTATCGGTCGCAATTCAAGCAGCGTCCCGATCGCCAGGCCGATAAGAAGCACCCCGCCAACCACCGAAAGCTCCGCCAGCATCACTGGATCGAAAAAACCCTCGATATAAGCCGCGGCCAGCGTCAATCCCCCTTGGTAAAAGAGGATAATCAACGTCGAGAACAGCACCCCAACGCCAAAACTGGATGCCAGCGCAAGAGAGGCAAAACCATCCATAACCGACTTAACCGCCAGCAATTCGTAATTCCCCGTCAGGCCGTCCTGGAGCGATCCCAGGATCGTCATCGGACCAACACAGAAGAGCAGGCTGGCGGAGACGAACCCGCGGACAAAACGATTGTTTTGTGTGACTTCCCCCGACCCGCTCGTGAAACGTTTCTCGAGATAGGCGCCCAGCGATTTCAAGCGCGCTTCCAGGTGCCACCACTCTCCGAGCATCACGCCGATAAGTAACCCGATCAGGGGCAGGAGGATGTTCTCCCCCTCCACGCTAGTTCCGCGGATGAATAACTCGGCGCCGATCGCAAGCGTGAAAACCCCTAACACACTGATCACACCCTCACGAATCCGTTTGGGAAAACGGCCGCCGAACAGAAGCCCGGCGGTGCTGCCGATCAGAACCGCGGCAATGTTAATCCATGTTCCAGTCATCATTCTCTCGATTTAGCGATCGTGGGTTTTTCTACGCCTGCGGTCTCATTTTCCCAAAGAGAGAGCACGAAACAGAGGCTGGAGAGTCGGTTCAAGTACGACAAGATGGTCGGGTTGGAGAGCTTGCTCTCGTGATCGAGCCGCACGACTTGCCGTTCGGCGCGGCGCACAACTGTTCTTGCGAGGTCCAGCGCGGCGGCGGGAAGCGAATCCCCGGGTAGGATGAAATCCTTCGGCATATTCACGCGATCCCCGAAAGATTCCAACTGCCCCTCGATCCAGGTGAGCCGCGATGCATCTAATTGTTGAAACCTCTCCTTCTCTTCAGGAACAGTGGCAAGCTCGACCATGATCGTGTAGAGATCCTTTTGTACTTCATGGATTACGGAAATCGTTTCCTTAGAAAGCGCGGTCGCTCGAGACAGTCCAAGTGCTGCTGAGGCTTCATCGACCGTCCCGAAGGCTGTCGGGCGCAGGTGATACTTGGGCACTCGCTCGCTGCCGAGCAAGCCGGTCGAACCGTCATCCCCTTCACCTGAGTAATAAGTAGGCATACCCCGATTATAGTATCGCTTTGAGATTGGGGCATACCTGGCATATAATCCAAATATCGAGGGTGAAGGGGGAACAGTAAGGGGGTTTAGCCTGGTTCGAAAATGGAGCACATTCCTGGCCGGCTTGCTAATGGGTCTGGCATCCACAGGACTGATCCTGCTTCTCATCCGCCAACCGAGACAATACCCGATTCAACTCCTACCACCGCCAACTCCGGGTCCATTGGAGCATCAGGATGGGGACTGGATTTGAAAACCCCCGACCCTTGCTAGGTGGGAGTTAAGGAGCTTCTATGACCTTAAGTTGAGGAGTGCAGTTCCAGGCACTTAGTGGACCGAAACTGCCAAGCACAAAAGCATACTCCCCTTCAATATCAAGGGCCAAGGAGAAAAATTCTCCACCATCCTTTGCATCCCCCCCTGTTCCTTTTTGGTTTGGTTCAACCAGCCAACTTGGTGGGTCATAATACTCCCCCGGTTCACCTTGCATATCTAGGTACTCATGAAAAGTATGGCCATCAATGAATCGACCCACCCACAAATTAAGTTCCTCCTCGCTGAGGTTTCTATATACAAATTTTTGTTCCCCCATTGTTAATTCAGTTGGGCCAGTATAACGACACTCTTTACCATCCCATATGACTTCAATCATTTCGTCACTTTTAGAACAGCCCGTCATCAACAGAGAAACGATTAGTATTGAAATAATTACTGCAAATTTCTTCATGGTATCTCTTCCAATTTAATAACCCAACATCGGTAATGATCGGGCACGAATGCGAGCGAGATGGATTCCCGTTTCAATATTGGTGTGTGACGTACTTCACATAATACGACACTTTAGGGAAGCATTCAACAGAACAAACAATCGCCCCCAACCAGAGGGGTCAGGCCGAGGTCAACTACTACGCCATTAGGGGACTAGGCCTCTTGTCCGTCCATGTGGCTGGCGCTGCTGAGCGGCCGGGTGTTTATCTTCTGCCGCGCGGTTCGATCGCTCAGGATGCGCTTAATGCAGCCGGTGGACCGACGTCCGGGGCTGACCTCGACCGGATCAACCTGGCAGCTGATCTCGAAGATGGTCAGCGAGTCTACATCCCACAAATAACGGCGTCGGGATCTTCAACGGGTGGAGAAACCTTACCCTCCGAGATCAACCCTGAACAGATGATCAACATCAATACAGCCAATGCATCGGAGTTAGAGCTGCTCCCGGGGATTGGACCCAGCCTGGCGAAGGAGATCATTGACCATCGCTCGGCCAATGGTCTCTTCAACACAGCCGACGATCTGCTCGCTGTATCGGGGATTGGTCCGGCGAAAGTGGAGCTGATCCGAGACTTGATAACCTTCCATTAGCTGCGTCGGTTTTTACGCGGCCTTCCTAACAACAATTCAGTTCTCAGAACTCTCTCTACAATTGCCGGTATAGAAACAAATGCCCTCAAGGGCTTTTGACGCGCAATCCCTATTCCCGTTGATGGTTAATGAACGGAGGGCATCTATCTTCACAAAGTAGACCTATTCTGATAAGATTCACAGAAGTAACGACCCGACCTCGGCGTCTAAAGGCCGGGGTCTTTGTTTGCGATACGCATGAGGGTTTGTAGGGATATGGAAATAGAACGAAAAGAGTTACGGAATATCGCAATAATCGCACACGTCGACCACGGCAAGACCACGCTGGTCGACGGCATGCTGAAGCAGGCCAAGACCTTCCGCGAGAACCAGCAGATTATTGAGAGGGTGATGGATTCGAACGAACTCGAGCGAGAGCGAGGCATCACCATCTTGGCCAAGAACACGGCCATCTCCATCTTTGATGAGGCGATCGGCGACACGGTAAAGATCAACATCGTGGATACGCCAGGGCATGCCGATTTCGGCGGCGAGGTCGAGCGGGTGATGAACATGGTCGATGGCGTGCTGCTGCTGGTGGATGCAGCCGAAGGGCCGATGCCCCAGACGCGCTTCGTTTTACGGAAGGCGCTGGAGATGAACCACCGCGCAGTGGTGGTGATCAACAAGGTGGACCGCAAGGGCGCAGATCCGAATCGGGCGCTCGATTTGACCTTCGATCTATTCATCCAGCTGGGCGCCACGGATGAGCAAGCCGACTTCCCCGTGATCTACACCAATGCGGTGGCAGGGCAGGCAGGCCTAACACCCGAACTGGGGCCGGACCTAGAGCCTCTGTTCGAAGCCATCCTGCGTTGCATCCCCGCGCCGAAGGTCGATCTGGAGGCGCCGTTCCAGATGCTGGTGACCACGCTGGGATACGATCCCTATCGCGGCGTGACGGCTTCCGGCCGGATTACCGCCGGCAAGTTAAGTGTTGGCGCTCCGCTGGCACGTATCAACCACAGCGGCGAGATTACCCCTGTTGTGGCACGCTATCTCTACATCCATCAAGGGCTAGAGCGCGTCGAGGTAGAGGCTGCCAGCGCTGGGGAAATTGTTGTGGTGGCTGGCCTGGAGGAAACGGCAATCGGGGAGACGTTGGCCGATCCCGAGCAACCCGTCCCGCTCCCCACCATCCATATTGAAGAACCAACAGTGCGTATGACTTTTGGTGTCAACGCCTCACCGTTTTCAGGCCGCGAGGGGCGCTGGAGCACCTCCCGGAAGTTGCGTGAGAGGCTGTTCAATGAATTGCGCACTAACGTTGCCCTTAGGGTTGAGGAGGGCGATTCGGCAGAAGTTTTCACGGTATCCGGAAGAGGTGAACTGCATCTGGCAATTCTGATCGAAACCATGCGCCGCGAAGGTTATGAATTTCAAGTTTCGCGCCCCGAGGTGATCCTTCGCAATTTGGACGGAGTTGTGCTCGAACCCTATGAAGAGGTCAGCATAGAAACCGGGTCGGAGTCTGTCGGGGCTGTGGTGGAGATGCTTGGCAGGCGACGGGGTCAGATGCTAGATTTGCAAGAAGACCAGGACACCGTGCGGCTGCGCTACCTGGTGCCCACGCGAGGCCTGCTGGGGTTCCGGCACCATTTCATGACCGCCACGCGTGGTGTGGGATTCATGCACAGCATTTTCCACGATTATTTTCCCATTTCAGGGGGCAATCTTGGAAGGTCCCGGGGGTCGCTGGTAGCATGGGAGCAGGGGTTCACTACGACCTATGGACTGAAAAATGCGGAAGTGCGAGGGATGCTCTTCCATGGCCCAGGGGTCGAGGTCTATGAAGGTATGGTGGTCGGCGAGAATCAGCGACCCGGCGACTTGGTGGTCAACGTGTGCAAGAAGCGGCATGTCACCAACGTGCGTTCGTCGTTTCGCGAGATCGATGAACGGCTTACCCCGCCGCGTGAGATGAGTCTGGACGAAGCCATCGAGTACCTGGGTGATGATGAGTTACTCGAGGTTACCCCGAAGAATCTGCGCATTCGCAAGCGCATTCTCGATTCCCACGTACGCAACAGGGAAGTCAAGCGTTCCAAGGAAGCTGTTGGCGCCTGACTCCATCGTTTTCCGTTCTGGAATTTCTAACGAATACCGACTTGGTGTATTCTTATTGTCGGAAGCCTTCTTGCATGGTTGTTTTTGCTTTTAAATGTGGAACCCGCTAACGATTAAGAAGTGAGGACCAAATGCGCGCTCACGCACTGGTGACCTACGCCAAGCATGACACGATGGCAACGATCACCGGCGATGGACCGGACCTCGGCGTATTTCCATCCAAAAAACGGGGGGGCTTTGTCAGCTCAAGACCATCTGTCGGCTCGTAAGTTGGCGAGAGTGAGTCTTATGGAAGAATCGGTAAATACTGTGATCGTCGGAGGTGGCCCAGCGGGTGTTGCTGCGAGTTACTTCCTGCGGCAAAGCCAAATCGAACACGTCATCCTCGAGAAAGACCGCGCATTCTCGGAATGGTATCGGCGCTGGGATTCGTTTCATATGAACACAGCCAACTGGATGAACGCGCTTCCCGGTGCCCCAGACGAGTTTGCAGCCGGAGCGAGCAGGGATGCGCTGGCAATGAAAGCAGATACCCTGCGCTATTTTGAATCGTACATCGCCGCGGTCAATCCCCCGATACGTGAGCACACAGAGGCCATTTCAGTCAAACAAACTAAGAACAACACCTGGCACGTGGTTACTCCGGATTCAACCTACGAAGCAGTGAACGTCGTGATTTGCACGGGCACCTTGCGAAATCCCAAGGTCCCGTCTGTCGCCGCTGAGCTGCCCGCAACAATTTCCCAACTTCATTCAAGCGAATACCGGAATCCTGAGCAGATCAAAGCAGGGCATGTACTCGTCGTGGGCAGTGGAAACAGTGGGGTCCAGATCTGTGAGGATTTGGCCAGGTCCGGTAGGTTCGATAAACTCACTTTCTCCGTGAGCGGAAACATGACCGTCCCGTTTGAAATCATCGGCATCTCGATCTACACACTTATGAAGTGGTTTCGGCTGCTGGACCTCAAAGCGAATTCGTGGCTGGGGAGAAAGCTGGTGCAGGCTAACAAAGGCGACCCCACGACACCGCCCTCCCCCGAGCAATTGGCAGAGGCATTTGGTGTTGACCTTGTCGGGAGGGTGACCGGTCTCGACCAGGCTGGCATCCGTTGCTCCGATGGCAGGACAGTGCCGCTCGAGGCTCTGAACGTAGTGTGGTGCACAGGATTCCAAGCGAGATACAACTTCATCGAACCGTTAAATAGAGACGATGTCTTCGATAAAGCTGGGCAACCGGTTCACGAGCGCGGGCTTGTGGCCGCCGCTCCAGGCTTGTATTTCATCGGGCTGAGATTACAACATACGCTGGCATCCCAAGCCATCTACGGCATGAGGAAGGACGCTCAATTCGTGGCCCAACACATCAGCGCGAACAGTCATTTTTGAAAGAGATGGGTGCGATTGGCTCGTGCAAGCATGTGCTGATATCGACTGCGAACAGAGTCGTCCTGAGGGCACCCGATTAAGAGCTCCATTCTTAAAGTCGTACGCATGGAAAAATAATCCCCGCCTACCCTCTCTCCGGCAGCGACTGTATTTACCCCCTAGGGCGCAGAGCGGAACGTGGGGCTTCGCCCCCCAAAATACGGGGGATCTTCGTCAGCTTGAAACTGTTGGGCTACACTAACAACTCTGACCTTTATTCCTATTGCAGGTCTGGGTGCACGCGTAATCCAACATAGCTTTATTGATAAATGAACCACGCATAAACGAAGGAGAAGGAATGAATACCAAGGAGTTTCTTGATGGTTTGCTAACACTTCCGGGTATGGTTCGCCCAGTGGTCTCGCGGAACCAAAAATGGGTTGCCTGGACCTGGTTTCGAAAAGGGCCAGCTGCCGATGTCTTCGCTGCCCCAACGGATGGCACAAAACCCCCATTTCGTCTCTCGGAGACAACAGATAATACCTACATCGTTAGTTGGACTCCAGACAGCAGTGCTGTCATCGTAGCGCAGGACAGGGGTGGAAATGAGCGTTATCAGCTTTTTCAAATCGATATCGCCGAGCCGACCGTCATGCAGCCCATCACGGATGTTGATCCCAACTTCTTTATTCGCGGTGGTGAGCTTCACCCTGGGAAGCAGTTCTTAATATTCGGCGCGAATTATGATTTTGAATCCAATAAGGAAATCGAACCTACTTGGATCTATCGTAGTGATCTCCAAACAGGTGAGCGCAAAGTGTTGGCGAAACCCAAAAAAGGTGGATATATAAATCCCAAGTTGAGCTCCGATGGAAGCCTCGTACTTTATCCGCGAAACGACCTCCATCCTGCGGGCCGGCAAATCTGGCTGGTTGACATAGATGGCCAAAATGACCGGGAAATCCTGAATTTCGGGGATGATGTGAAGGCATTTGCTTCCTGGTTCCCTGGTGAACACAAATTACTTGTACTTGCTGAAACGAAAACTCATCGAAAACTCGGTGTTCTGGACCTCGCAGATGAAAATTTGATGTGGATTCTGGACGATGAGCGACGCAACATCGAGGATGCGTATGTCCCCTATGGGAGTAAGGAAATTGTCGTTATCGAAGTTCAGGGAGCACGCACGCATGCAAGTTTACTGGACCCCCTATCGGGGCAGGAGAAGAAGCTTTCACTGGGAATCGGAAATCTCATCCCACTCGCACCGTATTCGTCAAATGAATGGATTGGTGAGTTCTACAGTTCAACTCAACCAGGCGATGTATGCCGATTCTCGTCGGTCAGTCCAAGTTTAGATCGGATGACCAGCATCTCCCGGGTCTGGGAGCAAACATCCCTGACTCGAGGAGAATTCACACAAGCCGAAGACTATCACTGGTCCAGTGTTGATGGGTTAGTAATTCAAGGATACCTTTACCGTCCCAAGGAAGATCCAAAGGGAACAATCGTGTTCGTACATGGCGGACCGACCTATCATAGCCAGGACTCGATAAACAATCAGATTCAGTTGTATGTCCGTAATGGCTACGTGGTTCTCGACCCTAATTACCGTGGCAGCACCGGATTCGGAATGACGTTTCAAGAAGCGATAAAAGAGGATGGATGGGGAGGAAAAGAACAAGAAGACATCCGCGCCGGCATTGAAAAGCTGATCAGTGATGGAATTGCTGTAGCTGGCAAGGTCGGGATAACCGGAACATCCTATGGTGGATACTCTGCATGGTGGGCAATAACTCATTTCCCCACAGAGGTTGTGGCGGCTGCAGCTCCAGTTTGTGGGATGACCGACCTGGTTGTTGACTATGAAAGCACCCGTCCAGACCTCCGTCCTTACAGCGAGGAGATGATCGGTGGGAGTCCAAGCCAGGTTCCGCAAAGATACTTTGATCGCTCACCGATCAACTTTGTTAACAACATTCAGGGTGACCTGCTGATTGTACAGGGAGGGCGTGATCCGAATGTGACCCCTGAGAACGTGAAAGTTGTACAAGAAGCGCTTGAAAGAGCCGGGATCGCGTTCAAGATATTGAAATTCGAAGATGAAGGACACGGTATTTCAAAGCCAAAGAATCAGAAGGTCCTGTATCTTGAGCTTTTAGATTTCTTCGATCGCGCGTTCGTATGAAAATATTGTAATCATTAATACTGCTCGGTTTATCCTTCACCACTGATAAACTGTGAGTCGTTCGCTGCCCCACCCCAACCGGGGTCTTGGGGCGATCGTCCCCGCAGGCGACGCCTATTGCTAGCGATGGTCCTGGTGTGGAGATCTCGAAAACCCGGAGTAGAAGCAAGCGAGGCGGTTGTCCGTCTGGATGCTCCTCTGCGCTTCACGGCACGCCCCACTTCGTTCGGGAGCAGGTGGACTCAAGACCTTTAGCACGCGCTGGCAGCCTGGAACTCGCTTATTATCAGCGGGTGAGGATCGACTGGATTAGATTACACAAACCTCGTACAATCTTGCCCGCGCAAACCTAGCATGTATAATCGCCTACGATGCCCGAACTGCCAGAAGTCGAAACGATTGCGAGAAACCTTCGTGAGGGGAACGGCTCGCCGCCGATTCCCGGGCAGCGCATTGTCAGCTTCTCCACAGACTGGCCGCGGCACGTCGAACACCCATCTATTCGCGCCTTCAACCGGCGGATTCAGAACCGCGAGATCGTTGACGTCAAGCGACGCGGCAAGTACCTCGTTTTCCCGCTCGATCACGAGACGCTCCTGATTCACCTGCGTATGAGCGGCGACCTGCACCTGGCCCCCAGCCAGGACCCAAAAGACCGTTTCGATCACACAATATTCAGTTTGGATAATGGTTGGGACTTGCGTTTCAGCGACGCAAGAAAATTCGGCCGAATAGGCCTTTACGCGGACCCCGAAGTTATCCTGGGGCGGTTAGGACCTGAGCCTCTCGATCCTGACTTTACTCATGATCGACTCGCGAATATGCTCCATGCGCGAAAGCGAAACCTAAAACCTCTCCTGCTGGATCAATCCTTCCTGGCCGGAATGGGAAATATCTACACGGATGAAGCCCTGCACCAAGCCGGTCTCCACCCCCTTAAGAGAAGTGACAGCCTAACAAATGCCGAGGTCAAACGACTCTGGAGGAGCATTCGTGAGTCGCTCGAGATGGGCATTCGCCACAACGGCGCCAGCATCGACTGGGTCTTTCGTGGGGGTGACTTCCAGCACCATTTTCGTGTATATAAACGGGAAGGGGAGCCCTGTTTTAAATGTGGCATGCAGATACAGCGTACAGTCGTCGGAGGACGTGGCACACACTTCTGTCCACGCTGCCAGTCGGAGGACCAACCATGAGCAGCCAATTGATGATCGGAGTCTTATTAATCGCCGCCGGTATTCTTCTAGCAGTGGTGGCCTATTGGGTAATCTCAGGTAGCGGATCGGCCAAGGAGCCGGAATCCGTGGGTGAGAAAGATGAAGGAGAGGAACCCGACGCAGCGAATATCGAGACGGGTATTCAGGATCCTTTGGCGTCGGACGACGAAGATATCTCCGGCGATATCCCTGAATTACCAGCTGAGACATTAATCTCAACCGAGCAGGATGGTCTCGAGACAAAAAATGAGATTGCTCTTGAGCAGCCTCCGAGGGCGGATCTTCCCAATGGATCGGAGGATAAGTCACCCGGCATGGGAGAAGATGAAGTAGAAAAGGCTGGCAAACCAGACTTGCAGCCACAAGCTGGTCAGCGGATATCCATCGCAACACTCCTTCGCGATGAAGTGACCGGGCGGTTAATCGTGAAGGTCGGGGACACAGAGTATCACAACCCTGACGACCTCAGAGCATCCAGCCATTGGACCCGCGTAGAATATGCCGTCTCAGATCTCCAAACCTGGACTTCACAAGACACGCCGGGTCAACCAAGAGTCGAACTCAAGCCAGAGGCTGCTGAACCGAAACCCACGAGCATGATCGAACAAATAAATGCCATTCTCCAGGAGAAGATCGATTCTTCGGGTCGCTCTCATCTTGGAGTGCGCCTGATGGAGAGCCCCAGCGGAGCTGCACGCGTTCTAATCGGGGTGCAGAGCTATGATCTCGCCGACGTTCCGGACGAGGAGGTCCGAAAGCTTATCCAGGAGGCGGTTGCGATCTGGGAGGCCGATCAGTAAAACATCAATCCAGATAAATCGGGGCAAGGTGCTTTCGCCCGTCTTCTTCGACAAGACGGGCGATTGTTATTTGTGGGTCGTGCTGGAAGAAAATCCAGGCTTCATTTTCCAATGCCCAACGCTGCCAGCGCTGTTTAGTGCGTATATTCTCCAAAGGGTAGACATCGTAGGCGGTGAGCCACGAAGTGCGCGCCATCTGAACGCTGTAGGAGGCCATATCCGCTACAAAGAGACCACGCCAATCTCCATCCTGTAAGAGGATGGATTGATGGCCGCGTGTATGCCCGGGAGTCACAACACAGTGAACGCCATCGGTTACCCTGGTGTCACCATGAAGAAGCTTAAGCCGCCCCTGCGCGAGTAGCGGTGAATAATTTTCCTCGAAATATGTCCCCCGAGTCCGAGCATCGGGATGGCTTGCTTCCGCCCATTCCATCCGCTGCACCCAATACTCCGCCCGCGGGAATGTCGGCTGTGCTTCTCCACCGATCAGCCGGGTGTTCCCGGCGCAGTGGTCTGCATGCAGGTGGGTATTAATCACGATATCAACATCGTCTGGGGCTACACCCAAAGAGGCAAGATTCTCAATGAGCCCACCCGCCTCCCGTTCCAAACCCCATTGCAGGGCTGCCTTCTCCGAGAGCTTATTCCCAAGCCCGGTGTCTATCAGAATGGTCTTTCCCTGCGAACGTACCAATAAGCAATTTAAGGCCATAGGAATCAAGTTCTCAGATGTTGGCTTTATGTGTTGTTCATAGAGCTTGCGGGGGACTAACCCAAAAAGGCCGCCGGCATCCACCCAAACAGTACCATCGTACAGAACAGCTATTTCTAGCGCACCGATCCTGTGCATTGACCCTACTGCCTCCATAAAATGCTGACGATTTCCGTCTCTAATTGGCTAATCCTGAGAGGGTCGAGAAAGGCTGCCTGAGCCGCAGTCAATGTAAACCCCTTCAGCGACTCTAAAGACAAGCCTAGATGATCGACGGCGTTTTGATACTCGAGTGACAATGTAGTGCCGAAAATGGAGGGGTCATCCGTGGTCAGAACAGTTCGCAATCCCGCTTGTATCATCTGCGGGAGCGGGTGTGCATCCAGCGAGGGGATGACCCCGGTGTGATAATTGCTGGCTACACTCACCTCAAACGGAATTCCTCGCTCACGGGCTAAAGATGTTAATTGCGGGTCATCCAGGACTCGAATGCCATGCCCGATACGATCCGCCCCCAATTCGAGAATTGCGTTTCGCACGTTTTCTGCGCCGGCCCACTCTCCAGCATGGATGGTAAGTCCAAGTCCGGCCTGTTTCGCGCTCGCCAAAATCGACTGAAATGGCTGGGCGGGAAACTCGACCTCGTCACCGGCAAGATCCAACCCTACGACTCCATCATGGATATGATCCGCTGCAATTCGAGCTGCTTCCTCGGCGATTTTGAGTGATTCGTGGCGGTTGACGCTGACAATCAACCTAACTTCAATCCCGTGAGCTGATGCAGCTTCTGCGGCTGCGTCTATCACCCACTGCGTCACATCTTCCAGATCGAAAACACCGGATTGAGCCAGTGCGGCGGGGGTAAAACGCAATTCGAGATAGCGCACATGATCTCGTGCAGCGTCCTCGACAGCTTCAGCCGTGATCCGGTGAATGATTTCTGGTGAGCGGAAAATCTGACGGATATTCGTAAATTTTGAGAGGAAATTCTTATGGTCTTTCGGATCCCCCTCAACGACCTGTACGAGCCGTAGTAGGGATTCAACGTCCTGCGGCAGCGGCAGGGAGGTCTCGCGCACGATCTCAGCTATCGTTTCGAGGCGGATTGAACCCTCGAGATGTCGATGGAGGTCAACCTTTGGCAGTTCCTGTACCCGCTGTTCTATCATTGCGGAATAATCCTTCACCTGGCTTTCTTGCCCACCCTGGTTGAGAGCGGGCGTAGACGTCGCCTAGAGATATCTTATCCGCAGCGACCTGCAAGGCGATTGTTCCAGCGCCAGGCTCGGTAATCCGACTTGAAGACTACTAGCGTTTTCTCTTCCGTTTACGCCGCTTGCCTGACTTCTTGGCAGAGCTACCGGGTTTGCCTTTATCGGCCGCCAGCTGCTTGGGAGCAGGCGCCTGCTTTGCAGCTGTTGAAGAACTCGGTGTAGTTCGCAACCGGAACATATGGGCGACAACACCCGCTCGAATGGAATCCAGGAGGACATTAAAGAGGTCGAATGCCTTGCTTTTATACTGAACGAGTGGATCGCGCTGACCGTATGCCTCTAAGCCAATCGAGGTCCTGAGCGCCTCCATCTGCGTGAGGTAATCCACCCACTCTCGATCGCCGACGGAAAGGAAAAGCTCTCTTTGGGCACGAGCTAAAGCCTGGCTCCCCAAGATTTTGGAGACCGACTCGCGCGCATCGTCTGGTAATGAGGAAAGTGGACCTTGCCCGGCGTATTGATCGAAGGCTTCCTGCCCCAATGTGGTTCGTAATTGATTCTGGGTGCGCGATTCCAATTGATCCAACTTCGAGCCGGCTAGCCGGGAGAATGCTGCGTTCCCAAGCAGTTTTTTCAAGGACTCTTGTGCACCGTCAAGGTGCCGCATAACTTGGTCCGTGAGCTCGTCCGGATCTCTGCCGGAGATGAGATTAGCTGCATAGAATGGATAGGAGAGTCGGGCGACTTTTACCGACTGGCGCTGGTGTGTTTTCCGATCAAAAAAGCTGCGTTGCCCGTAGCTCATTTGCACCAGAAAACGTATTCGATCCTGCGCGTCGAGCATTGGATCTTCCCGTATGGCATTCTGCAGATCTGTCTCGATTTCACCCAAGATCCGCTCTGTGCGGGCGTCCCAGACATTCCCCAGCGCGTTTTGCAGGTCTTCTGAGGCTTGATCCCAATCAATTGAGGCGGAGAAGCTAGGCTTTAGATTCAAGCTTTCCCCAATCCTGAGTTCAACAGCCTGAACCAACCCCGCCCAGATGCGTAAGCCGAAACTGGCTTCAACCATCTCGCGGATTCGCTTTTGGAAACTTTGCGGATCCTCACGCACCTGCTGCAAAGCCTTATCGTCCATCTGGATGCGCAAGCCTGCCGCTTGCTCCACGGCCCCCAGCAAGCCGCGTGGGTCGATGTCTCTCCCTTCTTCTTCGGCTTCAAAGATTGCAGCATCGACAGCGATCTCTGCAATATCGACACGTTGCTCGACCTGGTCATCCAGGCGCTCAAGAGCACGAGTCAATTGCTCATCAATAGCTTGCTGCAAGTGGGCTTTATTCGCATCCAACGACCCGCGAGCGATTTCAAGGAAGCTCTTTTTCAATTCATCCGGTTGGGAGATGCCCTCTAATGGATCGAGGAGCTCACTCAACATGAAGGATGGATAAGGTTCAATACTCTCAAGCCCGATTGTTGGTTGGGTCTCCTCCAACCAGGCAAGCAGTTTCCAGGGTCCCTCGGGATCGGCAAGCGCCATTTGAACATGGTTTTCCACCACTGTCCGGAGCATCGAGGCGATATCATCGCTTAGACTATCCTTTGTGAAGACCCGGTTGCGTTGATTGTAGAAAACCTCACGCTGTTGATTGAGCACATCGTCATAATCGAGAAGGTGTTTCCGGGTGTCAAAATTCGCTCCCTCAACCCGAGTTTGAGCTTGTTCGATCGTGCGGTTTACAATATTGTGCGCGATCGGAACAGCATCATCGATATTGAACCGCTGCATGAGACTCGCTACTTGAGCGCCGCCGAACAGGCGCATTAACTCGTCTCCCAGGGAGAGGAAGAACTGCGAAGAGCCTGGGTCACCCTGGCGGGCTGCACGACCACGCAGCTGATTGTCGATGCGCCGTGATTCATGCCGCTCTGAACCGATCACATGCAGACCACCCACCTCCCACACACGCTTGCTATCCTCGATGAAGCGTTTCAGCTGCGCAATTTCTGCTTCGTAGATTCCGATTGCATCTCTATCCGCGTTCGCCAGTGCGTCGAGTCGCTCATCCATACTCGTGTTCTCAGGATCCTGAATCCCGATCCGCCGTAAGACACGATTCACCGCGGCGATAATTTCCTCCGCGATCTCACCACCGAGCTTGATGTCCACACCTCGCCCAGCCATATTTGTAGCGATGGTAACCGCACCCAAGGATCCTGCCCAAGCGATGATGGCTGATTCCTCATCATGCTTCTTCGCGTTCAAAACGTTATGCGGGACCCCCCCCTTAAGCGCTTCAGTCAGCCTTTCGAGATCCGATGATTCAAGTTCCAAGATCATCAACAACCGCTTGAGATTCTCCTCGCGGGTGGGATTGAGCGAGATGTCCAATTCACGCGCGAACGGCCGCAGAACAGGGGTTTTAACCTCGGGAAGCGGTTGGTAGAGAGGTTTCAAAGCATCGACCCGCATACCATCATCGGGTATATCGTGCGCCTCTAGATAAGCATCGCGAACGATTTGGATATTGGCCAGGGTTTGAAGCGCATCTGCCCGCAGGCGTGATGAGAGCCGTTCTGAAAGTTCCACAGAAGTCGTTCCAACGAGGAGTGGTTGGCCCTGGATGTGCCGCCTCAAGATCTCCAAAGTAACCGCCCGGAGTTTCGCTTCTTCGGTTCTAAAAACGACATCCGGGTAATCTTTGCGCCGCCAAAAGACAGGTTCCTGATCCTGATCATCCACACGAGTGTAGTAGCTGAAATTGTTGCCGTTTTCAGAATAGGCAACTTCTTTCAGATCTGTGCCTGGCTGCATTGCGATGAATTCAAGATTGGTGGGAAGCGGGATCACATCAACATCGTATATCTTGCTGAACTCCTCGGCTTCCGTCACGGCAGTTCCTGTCATACCCGCCAGCTTCTTGTACATACGGAAATAGTTCTGCAAGGTGACCGTGGCATAGGTCACATTTTCTTGTCGGACACGAACTCCCTCTTTGGCCTCAACTGCCTGATGCAATCCATCGGACCAACGCCTGCCTGCCATCATGCGGCCGGTGAATTCGTCCACGATGATGACGCGACCAGCTTGAACAACGTAGTCCTTATTCCGCTTGAAGAGATGCTCTGCACGCAGCGCCTGCTCCAAATGCCCGAGCAAGCGCGCTTGCTCCGGAGTGATGTCCTCAGGGCGGTCTGGATCGCGAATGGGCGTCTTGAGCAGCTGTTCGACGTGGTTCTCACCTATCTCAGAGAGCGCCACTGTCCGATCTTTCTCGTTGGCCTCAAAATCTTCCGCGTTGAGTTGTTTCACTACTTGGGCCATCTGGATGTAAAGCCCGGGATCGTCTTGTGCAGGACCGGAGATGATCAATGGCGTTCTGGCTTCATCGATGAGGATGTTGTCCACCTCGTCGAGGATGGCGAAATGATGCCCGCGCTGCGACCTCGCTTCCAGCGTGCGGGCCATGTTATCGCGCAGGTAATCGAAACCGAATTCGTTGTTGGTGCCATAGGTCACATCAGCGGCATACGCTACTTTCCGATCGACCAGGCGGAGTTGATGGACATCCTCCTGGACGGATTCCAGTTCAGGGTCATAGAGAAACGCCTTCCGGCCATGTTCGGTTCGGGAAGCTTCTTGTAGTATCCCGACGCTCATCCCTAGAAAGTGAAAAACTGGGCCCATCCAGCGTGCATCGCGCCGCGCCAGGTAATCGTTAACGGTGACTAGGTGGACGCCCTGTTCTTCCAGGGCGTTGAGGTACATCGGCATCGGTGCGACCAGGGTTTTCCCTTCCCCCGTTTTCATCTCGGCGATCTGGCCTCGATGGAGGACGATCCCGCCGACAAGCTGCACATCGAAATGCCGCAACCCGATCGTACGGACTGCAGCTTCTCGCACAACCGCAAAGGCTTCAACGAGCAAGTCGTCGATCGTCTCACCCTTCCGCAGGCGCCCCTTAAATTCATCGGTCTTTGCTTTTAACGTCTCGTCTGAAAGCGCCTGCAATCCTGGTTCAAGAGCGTTGATCTCTTCTACCATCTCGCGGTAATGATCCAGTATCTTTTTAACGGGATCGCCGGTGATAGCCTTCGCAATATTCTTAAACATGCATTTAACCTCTCCGGGCGAAATTATAGCATAGCGGTTGCCAACGCTAAACCGTAATAGTGATGGGTTGTCACTCTGTGCCGAAGCGCAGTGGAGACGAAGAATTTCTTTGTTCCCAAACCGGAGCTACCTCACGTGAAGATCGAGATTCTCTCGTCGCGGAGTTTATCCTGCGTAGTCCTGGGGTTTATTGGGGGCGAAGTCCCCCGTTTGCTGGGGGGCGGAAGTCTCCCGTTCCTCTCTGCGCCCCCAAAGAGAAGCAGAGTGGGAAGCAACACCGGAGGGCTGCATTGAATAACACCATCCCATCTTAATCAGGCTGACTTACAACCAGGGCATCTCCCAATGACTCCTGTGAAGGCCCGGAGGCACATCCCTTGACGCCTGAATGCTTGAGAATACAATAGGCTCAAGGGGCGGTGGCGGAATTGGCAGACGCCGGGGACTTAAAATCCTCTGAGGGAAACCTCGTGTGGGTTCGACTCCCACTCGCCCCACCAAATCGAGTCTTGAAGCGCAGCACTCGTGATCGGATACTGTGAACAGATCTCGGGTAAACCTTGTGTATCCCTTGAGCGGAGGTTGATCATGGCAAAGGGAATCCGGACCATTATTTTCGGTACAGCGCTGCTCTTGGTGGTTGGCTGCACACTACCCGGTGTATCTGCTCCCACGCCCTTCACATTTCCCACACCTAACCTTACCCACACATCCATCTTCGCCGAGCTTCCTACCTCTACTTCCATGCCGCCGACTCTACCACCGTTAATTCTAACCGGGACCTCCACACCAAGCGGGCCAACCCCCACAACCGATCCGGCGGTGACGGCCACACCCAATCTCACCCCAATCTCAACTAATCTTCGTCCGAACGGCTCTCCCGTGACTGCGGTATACCTGAGCGCAGCTCCGATGATCGATGGAGTACTCAACGAGTGGTCATCGACTGCCTATCGCGCTGAAGAAACCGTTCCAGGCGCCGGCTCAAACTGGACAGGTCCAAGCGATCTTTCCGCCACGTACTACATCGGCTGGGATGCGAATGCCCTCTACATCGGCGTCAGCAGGACTGACGATACAATCGTGCAAATTTCAACCAGCACCAACATGTTTAAAGGTGACGATGTCGAAATTCACCTCGATACAGACCTGCCCGGCGACTATTCCTCTGTAACTATGGGTGCTGATGACTACCAGTTGGGTCTCTCGGCAGGAAACTTCGGAACACTCGATGAAGAGGCTTACCTCTGGTTCCCGCGAAGTTTGCAATCGAGTATACCCAACGTCGAAATGAAAGCCCGGCGCACAACCGCGGGCTACGATCTGGAAGCGAAAATACCCTGGTCTGTGTTTGGAATCACCCCTGTTGAAGGCGACCACTACGGATTTGCGCTCTCGCTTTCGGACAACGACTTGCCAGGAGTAGCAGCATGGCAGTCCATGGTCTCGAGCGTATCGACGCGCAGAGTGGTCAATCCAACAACCTGGGGTACTCTTATCCTCGCCAGCCCAACGGCAAAGTAACCCCCTATTAAAGCTCCCGTGGGCGCTGTCTCTAACGAGGCTCCTTCGTTTTGTAGAGTCCGGGGCAATACTTCCTGTCAGTGAATGTTCCCCGCCGCAAGCGACGGGGCTTCTACCGGTCAAGCCGGACGCTCTGCATCCCCAGAGCGAGTATGTTAAACGGTCACGGAGGTTATATCCGACGTTGGAGATTTT
>DAOUDJ010000171.1:0-22257 GCA_034430795.1 Anaerolineales bacterium
CATGAGGAATATGGATCCACCGGGCCTGACTACGCGAGCCAATTCCTGAAGTCCAAGGACCGGATCGGGAACAGAGCAGAATACAAACGTCGCCGCGGCGGCATCGAAGCTGTCATCCGGGAACTCCAAGGATTGCGCATCCCCCTCCATGATCTCAGCTTCTGCTCCCAGTTTCTCTGCCCGTCGCCGGGCTCGAGCCACCATGCCCGGCGTGAGATCAATGGCAGTGAATTGAATCTCTTGAGGCCAGAAACGCATATTCTTCCCCGTTCCAACGCCGACCTCAAGCAGGTGACTTCCTTGAGATAATTCACCCTCGACAACCTCCCAGAACCGCTCTCGCCAGGAGCGGTAGCGCAACTCGGGAAGGATCTCGATAAAATCATAAATCGGCGCGATACGACCATACCGGGCTTTGGTCGCCGCGGTCGCACGCCCTTTTCCTTTACCCATGAATTCGTCCTTCTCTTTTACACGCCATCAAGGATATTTTTCAGCCAGCAGTTCGGTGAGCCGCTCATCCAATTCGGGAGGAAACAATGGTCCTATTTTCAAACCGCGAATCGTACCATCTTTTCCCACGAAGAAGGTCTCGGGGACACCCTGGATCCGGTATGCCTGGGAAATGCGTGTCCCGATGTCCGGGCCATTGGGATAGGTAATACCAAACTCCGCGATGTATTCGAGCGCTTCCGTCTCAGTGTCCACATAATCCACACCGAAAAACACCACACCCTGATCCTTGTACTTGCGCCAAGAGGATTCCAGGTATGGCGCTTCGTCACGACAAGGTGGACACCAGGAAGCCCAGAAATTGATTACAACGACTTGCCCTTTTAGGTCACTTAACGTGATCTCTTGACCATCAAATGTATAAAGCGTGAAATCGGGTGCTGGACCCTCTGAGCGCGGCCCGGCATATCCTTGAATTAAACCCCAACCCAGCAATCCCAAGAGGGCGAGGACGAAACCGTAGGCGAGAACCTTCGGCCAGGATCGGGTGTTTTCTCCTTGAAGTTCAGAATTATTAGTAACCGCTTCCACAGCCTTCCCCTTAAGGGGTGTTCCGAATGCTGACCTGAACCCATATCTCTGCGTTCGAATTTCCAGGGTCGTTGTTTTCGATGATCACCCCTCTGCGAACCGTCTGCCCGCTTATGTCGTGAAAGCCCGCATCGAAAGTAAGTGTCATGATCGAAACTTTGCCGGGAGGGATGACTGCGGAGGTAAAATCAGCGATGGTACAGCCGCAAGTTGTATACGCCCGGCTGATCGTGAGTGGGGCTTCGCCAACGTTCGCGATCATGAATTCCCGGGTGACGACATCCGTTGGACCCAGCGTTCCGAGATCGTAGTAGCGTTCTTCGATGGCGATCTTCGGTTGGGGATCCCCTTTGGGCAAGAAGGGGATTGGAGGCCCCGCCCCCATCTCATGCACCGCATGAAGCGGTTGATCGTTGGCAACATCCGCCGCGCTGAAATCGAATACTGCGGAGTTCGCCTGCCGGTTGTTCCACAACATCCATCCCACAACCGCTAGCAACAGAATCCCACCCATTATCGCGACACTGGCTGTGATTCGCCTTCGCTGAGCCTGTCGCAGGCGCAGGGCTTTTCGTTCCTTCCGAGACAATGACTGTGTTGTCATCCTTCCGTACTCCTCATCTTTAACGAACGATTTCTAATGCGGACGACCTGTGCGAGCACCGAAAAACATCGATGCTTTGATTGCGCCTTTACACACATCTGTCAACATAACAGGTCGCACCAAGCTTTGCTAGCGCCATTTGGCCCGTCACATGACAATCATCATGTGAAATTCTTTTAATATCCGAGATGGAGAAAGGAAAGGATCCAGGAGAGTTAATATGTCTCAGTTATCGTGGGAGGAGACTGAGGGGGATCTATCAGAGAAAACTTCTATTAGGCATGCGATGACATTGATCAAGCGTGAATCGACCCCACCTCCTCCGATGAAAATATGCGAATCCTATGCACATGAAGCTCGGCTACTAGAGACCCATGAAACTTCGCGGATCTTAATAGAAAGATGAACAGCTTAAGATTGAACCTGAGAACGTGCCCGGAACATATCCACAATCCTCCCCTTCCTGTATCGCTGCAGCAATGCCGGGCTTCTTCTCGTTAAAACCTGCGATTCAATTTCAGCTTGAACTTCCATCCTCGCTGGTCAAACGTATGGGATTGCCCAACTGGACCAACCCCCAGATGTACACCAGCGCGAGCGCAGCTGCTTGCCAAGTGAAGAGCACATCGATGTGGGAAACCGTGGCGAATAAGCCATCCCGTCCGAAGAGCTGAACGAGATAGTATCCAAGCACGCTAGGTGGGATCACGAGCAGGAGGAGGTTGAGGATTTCCAGCAGCAGTATTCCTGTGAATTGATACCTAGCCAGCAACCATGCGCACGCCAACCCGATCACCACGATGAACAGGCTCGCCGATTTCTTTAAAAGTAGGGATCAACTTCGAGGCTGCCGAAATTGCCAGAGAAGGCTTCCCTTCCTGCGCGTGCTCAGCTGGACCACGACATCCAGACAGCAGGGGGAGGATTAACAAGCAGATTCACACCTTTGCATTACGCTTGAATTCAAGCGGGAATGCCAACCGATTCATCCTTTGTATACGTAATCACCGGATTTCCCACCGGTTTTAGAGAGCAGGCGCACGTACGCAATCTCCATCGCTTGCGTATGCGGTTTGAGTGTGTCATAGAGGGTGAGGGCTGCAACACTAGCAGCCGTGAGCGCTTCCATCTCGACACCCGTGGGACCGATGGTCTTGACCGTCGCTCGTGTTCGAACCCCGTCCTCATCGAACGCGAAGTCGATCGCCACGCCGGTCAACGCAAGGGGATGGCAGTAAGGGATTATCTCACTCGTCTTTTTCGCCGCCATCACCCCGGCGACCCTGGCGATCTCGAGAGCATCACCTTTCTCGAGCTTCCCCTCATGCATCAGGGACTGCACTTCTGGCGGCATGGTGAGCTTGGACTCGGCGATAGAGGTGCGCAGCGTCAATTCTTTCTCTGTTACATCCTTCACGTTGTCGAACCTTTCTGCAGCGGGGTACCCTCAAGATAGCGGCTCGCCCCACCTACATAGTGTTCCTTCTTCCAGATGGGCGCCCTTCGCTTTAGCTCTTCGATCGCATAGCGCGAGGCTTCGTAGGCTTCAGCCCTGTGCGGAGACCGCACAACGATGATGACGCTTGTCTCACCCAGTTTTATCTCCCCGATACGATGTTGAATGCGGCAATGACGGACTGAAAATTTCGAGAGCGCCTCGGATTCAATTCCGGCAAGAACCTTCTCTGCTAATGGCACATCTGCTTCGTATGTTATGCCATCCACAGCTTGACCGTCATTGTGATTTCGAACCACGCCGGCAAAGACGATTAACGCGCCGCTCGGATGGTCCTCAGTCTCAGCTATAAGAGCGTCGAGATTGAGTGGTGCTTCTGTGATCCTGCTCATCTTCCCAGAACCCCCGCTAACCGGTGGGAGCAGCGCCAATTCATCCCCATCAGAAAGCGCGTAATCAACATCAACGAATTCGTTGTTTACAGCAAAGGCGAGCGTATCCATGCGCGGCTCCAATTGTGAAAAACGCGCTTCGATCTCCTTCAAAACAACCGATACGGTATCACCCGTATCGCCAATATTCATTTCGAGGGTTTCTTCTCCTGTATCCGCTTTCAGTATCCCGAAGAATTTGACTCGTACCTTCATGCGAGCATCCTCATCAGCCACCTACCCGGTTCATCTCCACCTTCTTCAAGGGAGTGTTTATTTGAGAGCGAACTTCGGAGTAGCGATCCGACCTTCGCCGCCATACTTTGCTTATGAAATCGACAATGTCGCTATCCGTGGCGCCCTCGAGCAGCCGCTTTCGAAGATCATGCCCCACAACACCGAACAGACAGGTGAATAGCTTTCCATTGGCTGTAAGGCGAAGCCTTGTACACCCTCCACAGAACGGGTCCGAGACGGAGGTAATAAATCCAACCTCGCCCACGCCATCGACGAAACGATAGCGACGCGCCACATCGTCATCCCTTTCGGGCGGCAGTGGCTCGATGGGAGCGCTCTCATTGACCATGGCAATCATCTCATCTGCCGTAACAACCTGGTCGATGTGCCAGTCGGTGACTGTGCCAGTGTCCATGTACTCGATAAACCGAACCGTAAGGCCACGTTTCCTGAAATGCATCGCAAGATCGACGATTCCGTGATCGTTCACCCCGCGTTTGACCACAGCATTTATCTTGATCGAGTCAAATCCTGCCCCCTCGGCTGCCTCGATTCCCCCTAGTACAGTCTCCAATTCGGCACGTCCGCCATTCATTTCACGGAAAACTTCTGGGTCAAGGCTATCCAAGCTCACATTAAGGCGGTTCAAACCGGCACGCTTCAGCGCCTCGGCCTTCCGCGCTAGCAGGTATCCGTTGGTCGTCATGGTGACCTCATCGATGCCTGGGATAGGGATGAGCATTCCAACAAGCTGCTCGACCCCTTTGCGGATCAGAGGCTCCCCTCCCGTAAGGCGGATCTTCCGCACGCCCATGCCTGCCAGCACACAAGCTAGCCTGGTCAGCTGGTCGAAGTTGAGATAGTCAGTGCGGGGGATGTATGGGTAGCCGTTGTTAAAGATGTGTTCCGGCATGCAGTAGGTGCAGCGGAAGTTGCACTGATCGGTCAGCGATATGCGCAGGTATGCCAGCTGACGTCCTAATCTATCGTGCAATGTGTTATTGAGGGCATTGAGGTGGTGCTCTTCCACGATTTCGGGGCTCATAACAGCTCCGGCGAATATTTTATCTCAATCTGACCAACCTTATCAGATTTAGATCATATGGGTAGGTGTGCTTCAAAGAGCACAACCCGCTTCTCAGGGGAGTATGGCGATCTGGTCATCCGTTGGATCCAATGCAGTAACCCGGCTGCGCTTGCTCGCTCGCAAAATACTCGGGATTGTGAAGCAGCGCGAGAAGGGATTTTACCATCAAATGGTCCCCATGTTCCGAGGCGAGGACTAAGTCATAGCGATTCTTAATAGGAAGATTTTTAGTTAACCAAAAATTATCGCGTTCAACTTCTCCAGACGCAACTAATAATATTGCTCGAAGAACGAAGGTGATAAATATAGTTCCATCACACGCATGATCAGACATCATAATCCATGGAAGATGAAGAAACTAATGGCCTTAGGTAGTCAGACCAAGGTCCGAAGAGTTTGTCTACCAAGGATGGTTGTGGGGACGTTTTGCGAACTGACATAATAGAAACGTCGGTAATCGGGATTTTCATTCAGATTTACCATCATAAGGAGAAATAGAACATGCATAAGAAACATTTCGTGACCATCCTGGTGCTCGTACTCGGTTTGGCCCTTGCAGCTTGTGGGACTACGCCTGATGCGGTGCACCAGCACGGCTCGAACGACTCTGTGACCTTCGATGTCAATATCATCGAGATAAAAGGGGCAACGGATGGCATTGAACCCCCCACGGTAGACCCAGCGTCACTTTCAACCGGCTACAAATTCATAGCTCCGGGCGAATATGACGCCGATAATCTGGCGAAATGGCAGGTTTCAAGCTATTTCTATAGCCCCGGGGAACTTGTCGTAAACCAGGGCGATGAAGTAACAATGCGGACTTTCGTCTTGAATGGTGATGTCCACGCAACTTGGTTAGAAGCACCTGATGGGTCAAAGGTGGAAGGAACCGAGATCACCATGAATCGTGGTCGACAGTACCATGTGAAATTCACTGCCAGTCAGGCTGGATACTATACCTGGACTTGTGGCAACCACGCGCCGACAATGACGGCTAAAATTCTCGTCTTACCAAAATAAGAAGCCGAGCAATATTAAAATCGGTGTCCGACAGGGCATCTATTCTCTAAATAGATGCCCTGCTTCTTTTTTTATCATCCTTTATCGAATTCCCTGAGAGCAACAAGGATCCATAGATATTTATTGGGTTCATCCGGTTCTGGTCAATTCTGAAATTTCGAACTTTTTGCTATGTTATCCAAGCCCTTTAATACGTTATGCTCTCTCGGTCCAGGTCGGATGTGGATTATGAAAAGATAATTCTGGGCAGATCATCGATAGCCCTCAAGTTGGTACAAGCTACAAGTAAGGTCGTCACAAGAAAATATTTAAGGATTGAAGCTCTGTCAACCATCTGTATTCTAAGTTCCAAGATATATTCAATCGGCGGTTGGATGATGGAACACAGATATCAGTATGACGTTTGTCACTCTTCGGTCACCCGACAATCGCATAAAATGCTACTGCGAAGCATTTGCAGATAGGTTGACACATGACTGACAATACCGCTCTAAATGAAGGGTTCGAGGCAATGGCCCACGACATGGGGCTGCGAATGACGCCGCAGCGCGCTGTTATCTTCAGAGTCATAGAGGAAAGTAGCGGTCACCTCGATGCAGAGACGATATGGAAGCGAGCGAAAGAGCACGACCAGAACCTCAATTTAGCGACAGTTTACCGCACCCTTGTTGTTTTGAAGGATATGGGGTTGATAGATCAACGCTATTTTGCCCGGATGCACAGACGTGAAATATACGAAAGCGCCCATAAACCCGAGCATTACCATTTCACGTGCAAAGCGTGCGGGGAGGTCTTTGAATTTCAGACCGAACACATTACTGAATTGCGCACCGATCTTGAAACAAAGCTTGGGTGGAGAATGAGTCACAGCTGCCTTTGTTTCGAGGGATATTGTGCTAAATGCGCAGAGCGGTGCGCTGAATCCGATTAATAGGAGAACCACTTATGGTACCTGGTTTTTTAATTGCCCTTCGCGAAGGGTTAGAGGCTGCATTGATCGTCGGAATCACACTCAGCGTATTATCAAAAGCAGGTCAGGAACAATATCGCAAATGGGTATGGCTTGGTGTAGGTTCAGCCGTAATCCTGAGCGTCATCGCTGCTGGAGCGCTGCAAGCTTTCGGCGCTACCCTGGAAGGGAGAGCCGAGGAAATATTCGAGGGGGCGACCATGCTTCTCGCCGCCGGGGTTCTTACCTGGATGATCTTCTGGATGTATCGTCAAAGTCAGCGCTATCAGGATTTTATTGCACATGGAGTGCAGCAAGCCGCAAGTCATAACCAGCACTGGGGACTTTTCGGGATCGCCTTCTTTGCAGTACTGAGGGAAGGAATCGAAACGGCGCTTTTCCTCACTGCAACGGCGCTTACGCTTTCGAGGGACCAGGCTTTTCTCGGCGGGCTTGCCGGTCTGGCCGTTGCGGGGCTGTTGGGGTGGGCACTTTTCGCCAGCGCGATTCGTCTGAACGTTCGACGCTTCTTCCAGGTCACGAGCATAATTCTAATCCTGTTCGCTGCCGGCCTTTTCGCCCACGGTGTGCATGAGTTTGTCGAGGTAGGATGGATCCCATCTGTGATCGACCCTGTGTGGAACACCAACTCAATCCTTGATGAAGGATCGATTGTTGGGAGCTTTCTCAAAGCCCTCTTTGGTTATAACGAAAACCCATCTCTGACGGAGTCGTTAGCTTATTTCGGTTACTTCGCCATAGTACTTTTGGGAATTCGTAAAGTATCCCGAGATCAGGATATCGTTGAATATACCGTATAAGGCGCGTAGCTCTCTGTTCTGAAAAAGCTGGCTCTAATTATCCCCATCGAAGATACAAAGCACCTTCCTGTGCTTTTTCCAACTCGGGACAGAAAGATCAGAAGGGTGTAATCATTACCTCATGGATTCAACTCATTGATGATATAAAAGGTGAGTAGCTCTATATTAAGGAGAGCGCATGCTCGCATTCACACGTGTTCCTTTAGCCCGCCAATTCTTGTTCATCAGCTTTGCCATTCTTCTCATCGGAATGCTTGTTATCGGATCCTTGGTCAGCTATCAGATTAAAGATGGTGTGCTCAACCGTACAGCTGCACTCACCGCACTCTATGTCGACAGCTTCATCTCGCCCGAACTCCAGGTATTAAGCGAAAACGAGACGTTGCCCATCGAGAATCGTATGCAGTTGGACCGTTTACTCTCCGAGACCAATCTCGGCGAGCAAATTGTTTCTTTCAAAGTGTGGTCCATGGATTCCACGATTCTCTATTCTACAAATCCCACACTCGTGGGTCGTCAATTTGAACTCGATGACGACATTATCTCTGCACTTTCCGGAGAAGTCGTATCTTCCATAAGCAATCTCGATAAGCCTGAGCATGAACTTGAGCGTCTCGCATGGGACCAACTGATTGAGACGTACGCACCGATCAGGAAAGCCGGTGGTTCCGAAGTTCTCGCAGTCGCGGAGTTTTACCAGAGACCCGATGATTTAGTATCTGAGGTGAACGCTGCTCGTTCTCAAGCATGGTTTGTTGTCGGAGCTTCAACATTAGCGATTTATATTCTCTTAGCCGGAATTGTAAATAGAGCCAGTAACACAATCCTGAAACAAGAACTTGAAATGGAGAAACAACTTACCACACTTAAAGCTTTGTTTGAGCAGAACAAACGACTCCATGAAAGAGTGCTTCGAGCTGGTGCAAGAACGATAATACTTAACGAACTCTATCTGCGAAGGCTTTCAGCGGATATTCACGATGGCCCAGGACAGGATTTAGCTCTCGCATTAATGAAGATCGAAACCCTCAACGATGAACTGGACGGCGATCTGGATGCGAATGAGCCAATCCCTTGGAGACAAGCTGTGCCAGCGATTTATAAAGCGATGTCATCGGCAAACGTCGAGTTGCGCAGGATAGCTACAGGGTTGCGCTTACCAGAACTGGATGGTTCCGATCTGTCTGAAGTAGTAACAAGAGCGACTCGGGTATTCGAGGAGAAAACAGGACAGCAACTGGATCTCAATATTGAGTTAGAGATGCAGCAAGTTCCTGCACCTGTCAAGATTACCCTTTACCGTCTTATTCAAGAGGCGTTGTCCAATTCCTATCGCCACTCAGGAGGAGCCCGTCCTTCGGTAAAGATCTGGCAGGAAAATGATTATCTGAAAGCCGAGATCTCTGACCAGGGCTTGGGATTCGTTTTGGATTCCGCCGAGAAGTCCGGTGGGCTGGGATTGGTAAGTATGCGGGAGCGCGTTGAATTACTGCAGGGCAATTTTAATATTAAGACCGGTCCCGGAGAGGGAACAATTATTCAAATCGGAATTCCGATTGACGAAATCACTCACATTATGGATTTATCGAGCTAATTTAGATCGCTAATACAATAGGAAATAATCGATGGATGAAAACCTTCGTATTATCATTGCCGATGATCACCCTCTATTTCTAGATGGTGTCGCCCAAGCACTTGAAAAAGAAACCGGGATCGAGGTTGTCGGCCACGTAAGTGATGGAAGCGAAGCGCTTCGGATGGCGAGGGACTTGTTGCCCGACGCCATACTTTTAGATGTCGCAATGCCAATAAAAGATGGGATTTCTACAGCAGCGGCAATATCTATCTCTTGCCCTGCCACGAAGATTATCATCCTCACGGTCTCTGAACACGAGGACGATCTCATGGCAGCCTTCAAGGCCGGAGCGACAGGGTATGTGTTGAAGGGAATATCAGGGCGTGAGCTTGGAAAAGTGGTGAAGTCTGTAACCGACGGAGATGTGTACGTCTCTCCAAAGCTCGCTTCTGGAATGCTCCTTGAGATGTCAAGACCAAAACCCCACGATCCTTTGGAGGAACTCACTGATCGTGAGCGAGAGATTCTTCAGCTCGTCGCTCAAGGATTGACTAATCGAGAGATAGGTCAGCAACTTCACTTATCTGAAAAAACCATTAAGCACTATATGACAAACGTTCTGCAAAAATTACAGGTCCACAGTCGCGTTCAAGCTGCCCTTCTTGCACAGAAGCAAACTCTTGAGGAGAAGTGGAAAACTCGTGAGGATTAGGCCGTCTCTGGACTACCTCGTTAGACCTGAACTTTTCTGAATGGTTTCCTATATTGGTCTTGAGGAAAGGAGTGTCCTCTTCGGAAGAATCAGGTACAAATCGAGCAACTTTCGATCATTGGTTATTTCGAGTCCAAGGCGAATTTGAAGAGCGGACGACATTGAACCCCCGTATTTTGTGATGGTGTCCATCAGGTTGCATTAAGTGTTTGAGCGACCGTCTGGGAGGCTATCCATACATGTCACTCACCGAGGGCGTGGAACGCTTGTACCCGGCAGATCCACCATTCGTCTCTAAGAAATTGTCGATGGGCATTAGCGACCCTTCGTGCCAAACACGACCAAAATCATCAGGTGAACCATCTCAGGCCAAGTCAATCGTTCCGTGGTATCCGATTCAGTCGCGTGGTTTTTCATGAGTGAAAGCGTCATAGGGAACATTCGGTTAACCAAACATCACTTCGGTGTATCTTTTACAGACAGAATGAAAGATTTTACCCGAGGAACGAGGGTAATAAATATGATCCCAGCACACGTCTAATAGTGCATAGCTTAATGACGACGATTTCACTATTTAGTTTGTTTGGATCGGCTTATTAGGAGGGTAACGAGATATGTCAAAAGGTAATGATCAACAGCAAATTGCGGTCTATTACGAACATCCGGAATGGTTTAAGCCATTGTTTGCCGAACTAGATCGCCGCGGAATTTCGTATGAAAGACTTCTGGCTTCCGCATTCCAATTTGATCCAACAGTTCAACTCAGCCCTTACTCTTTAATCGTGAATCGCATGAGCCCCTCGGCGCATACACGCGGGAATGCACATGCAATCTTTTCCACTCTTCATTATCTTTCCTATCTTAAGAGCATCGGCGCGAACGTACTCAATGGATATGATGCATATCTGCACGAGATTTCAAAGGCGCGTCAGGTAGGCTTGCTCGAAAAGTTAGGGATCTTACACCCGAGAGCTCGGGTGATCAACAGCGCACATCTGGCCCCCGCCGCCGCGGAGGGTTTTGTATTCCCCGTAATTCTCAAGCCGAATATCGGCGGAAGCGGCGCGAACATTGTTCGCTTTAACTCGATGGAAGAACTTTCCGAAGCAGCCCAAAACGGGCACATTAACCTCGGGGTCGATCACACCGCCCTCGTTCAAGAGTACCTTCCAGCCGAGAACGGCAGCATCATTCGAGTGGAAGTCTTAGACGGCAAGTTCCTCTACGCTATCCGGCTTTTCTTGACGGAAGGTGAGTTTAACCTATGCCCTGCGGATTATTGTCTGCCCCCGGTCGCCGAAGATCGTCAAACGGATGAAAAAGCGGATGGTGCTTCTGGTCGTCGGATTCTTGTTGAAGCCTACACCCCTCCCGATGAAGTCATAGATGATGTGTTGCGGATTACATCGGCTGCACACATTGAGGTCGGGGGAGTTGAATACCTGATCAACGAGCGCGATGGTGATGCGTACTACTATGACATCAACGCCCTATCGAATTTCGTGGCCGATGCCTCAAACGTCATAGGTTTTGATCCATTTCCCAGGCTGGTCGATTTCATCATGAAACGGGCAGGGATTCGATCTTCGGCACTCACTTGATTTCCATCAAGCATCCGGTCTAATAATCGTAATAATCAGCAGAATCCAAGTTGTAACGGGTGACTCTGGGTTGCCTTTTTATTTAATATCAACGCCTTATGATCGTTCTGATCCTCCTGCACGTCTGACCCCAAGCGTCCGTGTGCAAAATCACCTGATCAGCACATCTTGAAAGAAAGCGATAGGGGGTCCAGCGCCTATGGGTCCCTCCTGCATTTCGCATGACACATTCCTGCCAAATTCTGTATACGGACACCAGTGAACCTTACAATTACTTTTCAAATCAACCGCAACTGCAAGATTCCCGTTACCTTAAAGTACATCAAACGATATCAACCCGAGCAAAACAAGCGCAGGGACTGTCAAACCACGTCAAACCGATGGAATGAATCTACTTAGGCTTAGTAGAGGTATCTCCCTCGCCATCACCACTTCACCAGAGTGGAGTAGACATGGAACACGATAGAAATCAGCTTCTAAACGCAAGGCAGGCTGCAGAATATCTGGGCATCAGTTTATCCACACTCGGTCGCATCGAGCGGGAGGGTAATCTGATCCCCTTTCGAACTCCGGGAGGACACCGCAGATACCGCACAAACATGCTTGACGGATATCTAGAACGCAGCCGGGGCTTGTGCCAACCCACAAACATCTTATCCAACGCTCAGACGATTTGGGAATAAGGATGGGGACAGGCCTTGCGCAAGGAAAGCAAACCATCGAGTCTTGCACTACACGAGGGGACATTCACGCCCTATAACGAGGCTTAGGTTCATGGAACCAAACTTGTTAGAACAGCTGCTCAAGAAACTCCAGCTAGAGAGAACCCGGGTTCCAGATCTTGAGATCTGGCAAGAGTTTCTTCGGGAAATTGAGCGAACCTACTCGGACAAGAAAAATGAACTCGCTCTTCTAGAGCGCTCGAATTCGAGCTCCTCAAAAGAATTGCAGGAGCTCTATGATGATCTGAAGCAAACTTCGGAGTTGCAATATCGACTCATCTTTGAGGGTGTACAGGACGCGATTCTTGTTCTTGCTTCAGACGGGATGATCCTTGACTGTAATTCACGTTCAAATGAGATGTTCGGCAGGGACAAGGTTGCTATGCAAGGAAAGAACTTGGCATCCCTCCTCTCACCCGAATTTTCCGATGTTGTAATGGAGGAACTTCGGGCGAGGGATCTGACCGATTCGCCTTATGAGGCACTTGGTGTTCGCTTAGATGGGGAGCACTTTCCTGTCGAAATCACAGCTCGTCATCAAACACTTAACGACATTTATGTGATCCTGGTTGTGATTAGAGACATCTCTGAGCGCAAACATGGGGAGGAGGCTCTCCGCGAGTCAGAGGCGAAATTCCGCAACTTAGCCGAAAAATCGCCAAGCATGATCTTCATCAATAAGGATGGGCGGATTGTCTATGCCAATGAAGCTTGCGTTGAGATCATGGGATATTCGCGAGAGGAACTCTATCAAGAAGATTTCAATTTCCTACAACTGATCGCTCCCGAAGATCAAGAAAACATCCTCGAGCACTATCGTGCTCACCTGGCCAGCGAAGAAGTTCCACAATACGAGTCACAGCTCGTCACAAAAGACGGCCGACGGCTTAGCGCTATCCATGCCACGCGACTTATTCCCTATGGCGGGGAGACTGCCATTCTCGGCGTTGTGACCGACGTGAGCGACCGCATACGTGCCGAGGTAGAACAGAGGCACCGTGCTAACGAGATGGAGCTGTTAAATGAAATTGGAGGGGAGATCGCATCTGTTCTCAATCTTGACAACGTTTTAGAACGAAGCGTTAGACTCGTTCAGGAGCGATTTAACTATGATCATGTTGGTCTCTTCCTGCACGATCCTGAAACAGGCTTCCTCGTATTGAAAGCTCGCGCCGGGCAGTACGCGCCCTTATTCCCCGATGAACATCGCGTACAGATAGGACACGGCATGGTGGGCTGGGCTGCGGAATCATGCGAGACAGTCCTCTCCAACAAGGTTGAGACAGAGCCCCATTATGTTAATCCCTTCCCGGATCTCATCCGGACCCAATCAGAGCTGAGCATCCCGATCACCGCTGGCGAAGCCCTGCTCGGCGTGTTTGATATTCAGAGCGAGAAACTCAACGCGTTTGAAGATCACGACCGCATTGTGATGGAAACACTCGTCGATCAAATCGCAGCCGCTATTGAGAACGCGCGCCTCTATGAGGCTGCCCAGAGGGAACTCAGAGAACGCAAGCGCGCTGAGGGACAAATCCTCCTGCAATCCACAGCTTTGGAGTCTGCCGCGAATGCGATCGTAATCACCGATCGTGAGGGCAAAATCCTATGGATTAACCGTGCGTTCGAATTGCTCACCGGATATCCCGCCGAGGAAGTCGCGGGGAAAGACATGCGTATCTTGAATTCAGACACCCAGGATGATGCGTTCTTCAAGGAGATGTGGGAGACAATCCTTGCTGGTCGAACATGGCACGGGAAGATGGTGAACGTCCGCAAGGGTGGAACAAAGTACATCGAGGAGCAGACGATCACCCCTGTACGAGATGAGGCCGGCGAGATCACTCACTTCATCGCCATCAAGCAAGATATCTCCGAACGAACAGAAGCTGAAGAAAGGACAGAACAACAAGCCGAAGATCTTCAATTGCTCAGTGCACTCAATGAGCGCATTAACATCGGCGACACCGTGCACGATATCGTTGAATTCTTGTCGAATGAGTCAATAGATACCTTCGATAGCCTGGGCATGACAATTTATCTTCTCAGCGAAGATGAAAAATTCCTTGAAGCCCAAAATCTCAGTCTCCCCCTATCGTTGATTAATCGCATCGAGGAGAAGATTAAAGTCAAAATAACCAACCATCGCTTGAAAATAATACCTGACAGTGAAATCGGGAAAATACTCGATTCACAAAATCCCTTACTCGTAAATGGTGCTGATGGGATCAATAAAATCTTTAACGAGTTCGTTGACCTCATCGACTTGCCAATCACGAATCTGGCTTCTTTAAGCAAGAAATTGTTTCCACCGATCCTGAAATTGATTAAAGTGCAATCCATCATCCTGATCCCTCTTTGCGCAGAAGGCAGGTCGATCGGGTTGCTAATAATGGGGCGGACGAAACCCTTCACAGATAACGATCAGGCACGCATCGTCTCTGTGGCCAACCAGGTTACGAGGGCGATAAATCGCAAACGCACAGAGGAGGCGCTGCGGCAGTCTGAGGCTAATTATCGGAACGTATTTGAAGGTGTCCAAGACGCTATCTTTGTCGAGAGCATGGACGGAAAGATTCTGGACATCAATTCTCGCACGTGCGAGATGTACGAATGGTCACGCGAAGAACTGCTCATGATGACCGTTGAAGATCTGATCCCCGAGGGTCATCCCGTCGTGCTCCCTGGCGAAATGGTCGCACGTGGGCTTTCCGACCAAATGCTCACCACAAAGAATATCCGTTCTTCAGGCGAAATTTTTCCGGTAGAGATCTCCGTTAAGCTTCAAAAATGGGGCGACCAAGACGTCATGCTGGTCGTCGTCCGCGATGTCACGGAAGCCCAACAGGCTCGGAAACGAGCCCTGCTGCAGGACCGTCTCGCCGCTGTCGGGCAGCTCGCGGCGGGGATTGCCCATGACTTTAACAACATTCTTGGTACGATCATGCTTTACAGCGAATTATTGTTAAATGATCAATCGATCTCATCAAAAGGGAAGGAGCGGATTGACACGATCTTCAACCAGGCGAAGCGAGGCTCAACTCTCACTAATCAGGTGCTCGACTTCAGCCGGCGCTCGATCATGGAAAAACACCCTTTCGATCTTGTGCCTTTCTTTACCGATCTTGAGAAGCTCCTCTCACGCACATTGCCCGAGAACGTCAAAATCAACATGGATTTCAACGGCGAATCAGGTTACTTCATCAACGCCGACCCAACACGGATGCAGCAAGTGATCATGAATCTAGCCCTAAACGCAAGGGATGCGATGCCAAAGGGCGGCGAACTCTGCTTTACGCTCGATGAAGTAGATGTTCAGGATGGGCAACCCCCCTACCCGGGGATGCGGGCGGGAAGATGGGTTCGCATCCGCGTCTCTGACACCGGTTCGGGAATTGATCCAGATGTGATGCTGCACATTTTCGAACCCTTCTTTACAACAAAACCACAAGGCAAGGGAACCGGTCTTGGCCTATCCCAGGTTTACGGTATCGTCAAGCAGCATAGTGGTTTCATCGATGCTGAAAGTACACCTGGGGAAGGTACAACCTTTATGATCTACCTCCCGGCGATAGATGAACAAGTGGCGACCGATGATACTAGAGGAGAGTTCCAAACGCAGATGGGCCGCGGAGAGACGATCCTCGTCGTGGAAGATGACGACGCAACACGCAACGCGATCGGCGAGATCCTCGAGTCTCAAGGCTACACCGTCTTTTTCGCAAAAGATGGCGCTGTAGCGCTTTCTGAGCTAGAAGCACGGGGGGGCGCCGTTGAACTGATCATCAGCGACTTAGTGATGCCGAACATGGGTGGAAGAGATCTATACGATGCGGTTTCAGATCGCTATCCGAATATCAAGATGGTCTTGATCACTGGATACCCTCTCGGCGGTCACACACGAGAGCTGCTTGACCGCCAGCGTGTAACCTGGCTTCAAAAACCCCTCACCTCGGAAACGCTGGCCCAAACAGTTCAGTTTATGTTGAAAACGGAGAACCTGACCGTGTAACGAGGATAGACAAACCTTCAATTCATTTCCCCAGAAGGCATGTAAACGCGCAGCTTGACACAAAAGAGGCAGCATCCGCTACAGACGCAATGGAGTCCAAGGGCATAGCCTGCGATCAGAGGCGCCGCTTTCGACATCCAACATAATCATGGCACCCAGAAGCTAGAGAGCAAGCCGGCCTCGGATATGACCGGGGGGTACCCGGAGCACCTTCTCAGACAACCCCCTTCGATCTCGTGGTAGATAATTTCCCGTTAGAGCGGTTTCAGATGGGTCGGCTCGATTAAAGCTCTGCGGACAAAAGAGTGGATCGGTGAACTGCGGCGTTTAACCATCATTACAGTTACTTCAGCACCGCGCGCCACCCGCTCAGGGAGTGTGCCCACCAGGAAGTTCGTAAACACCGGCTCTTCCGTTGCACCGATCACGATCAAGTCATAGCCCTTGGCTTCTGACAGGATTGACTCCACCGGATCATCACCCTCTACATACTTCGTCTCGATCGGCACACCATCAACACCGTGCATGATCTCGGCGACGGCTCGTTCAGCGCGAATTCGGCCGACCTCATCAACGCCTTGGGGTAGGACATGGATGATAGTCACCGTCGTCAGGTCCGGCTTCTCCGCGTTGGCCATGTTAACCGCAATACGAACCGCCCGACGAGAATTGCGTCCACCTGTGACAGGAACCAGGACGCGTTTCAAAGGACGCCATTGGCGGTGGCGTACGACAATGACGTCGGCAGGTGGATTGTCAACGATTGGATCTGCGACGGATCCAAACAGCTTTCCTGATGATTTCGTGAATCCCGGCCAACCCAGCACGATGAGATCTGAGGCGTTCTCAATCGCTGTCTGACGGATCGCATGGGACACATTTCGCCCCAGACGGATGATCGTATGTACCGGAACATCACACTTCTTTGATTGTTGGATGACATCATCAAGATACTGCCGACCATCTTTGAGAAACAACCTGCCCTCTGACAGGTTAAGTTGGACCGGAACCTGCACCACATGCAGAGCGAGGACTTCCCCCCCCTTGTTATACGCAAGCAGCGCCCCGATCTTACCCAGGATGCGAGCCTGCTGCCGATTGGCGACAGGGATGAGGATGGAGTAATCCCGGCTTACCAACACCTCCTCCAGCAAAATCTCTTTGGGTTTCTCCATCGCCTCGATCCGGGAGAAATAAAGGGAGTACGCCAGAAGCCCGATGGCAATCCAGACCACGGCGAAAGCCCAGGCAATCGGGCTGAAGCGGAAGACATTTATCGCCAGGAAGGCATTTGAGAGTATTGCCAGAACCGGAAGGATTGGGAAGAGCGGTACCCGAAAACCACGTTCAAGTTCCGGACGCTGCAGACGCAGGAAAAGCACGGCAAGGTTCACCAGCATGAATAGCAACAGGAACATAATGCTGGCCGATGCGGCGACGTCCTCAATGGGAAGTGTCCACGCCATGAGCGTCATCAATGCTCCCGTCGCTACAACTGCTAGATGCGGCGTGTGACGCTTGGGATGGATCCGAGCGAAAAATGCGGGTAGGTTGTGGTCCCTGCCCATGGCGAAGGAGACTCGAGAGGAGGCATAGGTCGTCGCGTTAAGCGCCGATGTTGTGGAGGCGAGTCCGCTCAGCAACAGGATCAGCCCGCCAATACCCCACGGGAAGACCTGTTGCGCTACTTCTACAATCGCGACTTCCCCTTTATCGCCCAGGTACTCATATGCAGCGAGACCCTCTGGCGGTGTGATCGCACCGACCGCTACGATGCCTACCAAGATGTAAACCACAACCGCGACTGATATTGAGATGAAAATCGCTTTCGGGATATTTCGGATCGGGTCGAGCACTTCTTCGCCAGATTGAGCTATGATTTCATAACCTTCAAAAGCGATAAACGTGAACCCCATCGCGATGAAAACTCCAGTAAGCCCGTTCGGTAAGAACCCCGTAGTAAAGCGGCTTTGCCAGCCATCCAAGCGTGACATCGCCAATGCGCCGAAAATGACCAGTAGCCCGAGGATAACGATCTTGATCACAGTAAGTGTATTTCCGACACGCGCCGTCTCTGAAGAACCTATGTAATTAATGATGGTGAATGTGAGAATGATGAGCGTCATGAATAAAAGCGAAACCTGGCTGATTGTCAGGCCAAAAGTCGATATCCCCGCAACGTGGATCAACTCAGCGGCAAAGCGACCAAACGCTAATGCGTACAAGCTCCCTGCCACAGCCTGCGCAAACCAACTCATCCACCCTGATACAAAGCCAACGGTTCCGCCGAGGGCTTCCTTGATCCACTGGTATCCGCCTCCAGCCCCTGGAAGAGCTGAGCCTAATTCCGCGTAGGACATTGCCGTGAGGGAGGTAACCAGGCCATTGAGCAAAAATGCCAGAATCAAAGCTGGACCGGCGATCCCCGCGGCGATACCGGTGAGCACAAATATCCCCGCGCCAATCATCCCGCCGATCCCGATCATCGTTACGGTAAATAAGCTGAGGTTACGACTGAGCGTGACTTCGCCGGAGTCTGCTGGCACTATTGGTGTCGTCTCCGCCATATTCAGGTCAATCCTCGACAAGGAATTCGCATAAGTTTACACCGTTTCATCAGTTTAGTGAGAGATTTCGTACAATTGAAATTCCTGATGCCTAGAGCACATGCCAGCAGCGCTTGCTGTATACTCCCTAGATCATTAGGGCTAAGGAGCAGAAAGTATTGCGTCCTATTATGGTGTCGTCATCTCGAAAGAAAATGAATGGATTTCGAACCCTGCTCCTCCTAACTTTGGGGATATGGTCAATCGCCAGCCTCCTGCGCATTATTCAATTCACAGTCTCCCCCGCTGGTGCGAATGACCTCTACGTCTATTGGTACGCTGGCCACTTCGTGCGCGAAGCCCAAGATCCATACGACGCCTTTCTCACAGACCAGAAGCCAACGCTGCCGATTCATTACCTTGATAAAACGGTCACGGATCTTCGAGATGTGGTGGTTCCGGGTTGGGTCCCTGCACCAGCGCTCACTTTTCCTTTAATAGAAATTCTCTCCTGCTTTGCCTTTCTATCCTGGCCGATCGCGAAGTTGGTGTGGTTGGGTTTCAACCTGCTCTTTATCTTTCTGATCCCGCCTCTCATGCTCCGTATCTTCGCTCCTGAAAGACGATGGGAGAGATGGATAACAGTAGTCTTCATTCTGGCTTTCGTCGGGTTGACTTCTACTCGCTATGCTGGCAGCAGCGGGCAAATGACGTTTCTTGTGCTTCTCCTCGCGCTCGGCTCAATCCATTTTTCAAAGAACCATCCCTTCACCGCCGGCATCCTTCTCGGCATCGCACTCTCAAAATACTCCCTGTCAATCGGTTTCTTCCTTTATCTGCTCCTCTTTGAGCGAAACTACAGGACCACACTTACAGCCCTGGCACTTCAAACTTTGGGATTGTTGGGTCTATCCGTGATGAGCGGAACCGCGGTGGTTGACATCATCCGTGAGTATCTCTTCATGTTCCTCCACCACTCACAATTGGAAGGAGTCCACTTCGCCTCACTCTTTCCGACAAAACCGTGGGATTTTCAGATAGCAATTATTCTCACCCTTGCTGTCAGCCTACCCCTTCTGCTCTGGTACAACCGCAATAAAGAGCTCATTTTCAGCAAGCAGCTTTCCCCAACACACCGCCAACATTTTCTTACCGTGCTCTCCCCTATGGGCACTTCTTGTGGGTTATCACCGCGCATATGACGCTGTGCTGTACATCCTTTTCATCTCGCTCGGTCTCCAATTGTATCGTTCGCCGGAAATCTGGAGGCTCACATTGCGGAACCGGAATATTCTGCTCGTCTTTGTTGCAGGCACAACCATTTTCTTCATGCTGCCTGCTGGCAGTATTATCCGTGATCTCCTTCCAGGACAAATTGGCATCGACTGGATCCTCTTTTCAGTCCGGATGACCACACTTATCCTGAGTGCGGCGCTGGCAACTACATTATTCCTTCTCGCCCAACTTAAAGGCAACACACGTTGGACAAGTAAAATACCCCGCCGCAAGCGACGGGGCTTTTAGCCCTTCATTGCGACGGTCCGTCCTAAAGCAACCGAGCTTGGCTACTATCATCAGATTGTTGGTACTCAATGTACTTCCTGATCAATTCGGAAGTCACGTGTTCCCCTGCCGATCCCCCATAGTATCCATCAGCCCACAACCTGCCACCCCAGTGCGTCTTTTGCAGTCGAGGAAACTCAACATACAATTCACGTGCAGTGCTGCTCTTTATCACATTCATAAATCGCGCCGCACAAATTTCTCGGATCATCTCCTCCAGGCGCTGCGCTACGCCTCCTGTCAGTACCTTACGACGATAGCGGGGAACCCAGACGTAGTGATATGCCAACTGGTAGACCGTATGAGCACCTCGCCTCGCTTTCATGATTGTCTTTATAGCATAACCCGCTCACACAGCCTACAAATACGCCCCGTTTTTGTCGGTCGCTCAAATCTGCAGATCGCTTTTCCTGCCTTCGGCAGATCGGCTTTCATTCCCACCGCACACCGTCCTGGTGTCTCACCCCCGTCAGTTCCGGGGGTAGAAGGAAGCGACGGGGTTTTCAGCCAGAGTCTTTCCTAAAAACAGGTCATGAGAAATCCGAATTCCCGTCCCTGTACACGCTGTGACGCCTGTGCAGCGAAGTCCCCGGTTCCGCTCTGCGCCCCTCGCGAAGCATCCCCGCAGGGGGCGAAGCGGAGTGGGGTTTCGGGGGCGAAGTCCCCGACCGAAGGGATAATAGGTCATTCGAGGTGGTAGTCGATGTCGATAACCAGGAAAAGGTTACGGCCAGGGAATATTCAAGGAATCGGTGTAGCCATGCTTCTCCACAACGAATAAAGATCCACCCGATTCACCCTCACACGTCTGCTCGTCGGTGAAGGTATAAGAGGGAGTATCTGTATGCACGGCGAGGTCAAAGAGAAAACCGTTCTGGCATATCCGCGCCTCGATCATGTAACCGCGATCATCATCCTCTGTCATGTAAACTGCCGTCCATGACACGGTTACTGTATCTCCGTTGCGTTCAGCCCAGACTTTATCGGGTGGTCCGTAGAGCTCAGACCAGGGTAACCGACGATACATCACCACTACGCTGAAGATGTCGCCTTCCACGCTGACCACTGAGGCCGAAATCCAGCAAGGCCACTCCTGTATGTCGGGCTTAATGAAAAGCCACGATCCATCATAGTTTCGATTCCAAACCAGTGCGTGATAGCCGGCATAGAGATCGCCTGCATGAAGATAAGCAGTGCCCGGACCATAGCGACAATGTGCCTGCTGCAGTACGGTAACATCGGGGAAATCGAAGGTCGCAGTCGGGCTGATCGTCGGCGTGGGCGTGATCGTCGGGGTTGGTGTCACAGTCAGCGTGGGAGTGTTCGTCGGTGTATCTGTTGCCGTAGGCGTCAGCGTCACCGTCGGTGTATACGTTGACGTCGACGTGATCGTAGGAGTCGGCGTTGCTGTAGCGAGAAGGGATGCCAGCGATGTGGAACTGCACGCGGGGAGGAGAAGACCCACCAGGATGAGTAACAGTAGTTTGAGTGCATACCTTCGAGCATCCATATAATCTAGCCACCAGTGGATTCATTCTAAAGCACACTGCAGGCATATCGCAATGAAACGGGAGGGCTAGGTGCTTTCTACCCTTGATCGTGGATCCCGCGTATCGCTAAAGCGAAATTGTTGCTGCCAAGTTCAAGAATGTTCTCACCAAAGGAAATCTCTTTCGCTTGGATTTCGGCCAATCTGGGGTCTGTCTAACCCCTCGATTCAATTGAATCTGAAAGCTCTGCTTCCGGTCGCAAGCCCAGCCTGCGCACTCCACAACGCTCACATCTCATTTCTTTTCACTTGAGGAGGGTTGTATAATCCCCCCCTAGTCATGGGCACACAAGAGAAAGTTTCAAAAACTGAGTTCTCACTCGAAGA
>DAOUDJ010000172.1:0-14343 GCA_034430795.1 Anaerolineales bacterium
TAGTCATCCAGAGCTTCGGGAAACATGGTTATTTGGTCTCGATTAATGCCATCAATGTGGTGCATAGACACCTCAGATTAGACGGAACCTAAAGATGGATGTATTATCGCACTAGAGAGGACTTTTCACACGGTCTCTCGCTGGAGAAGACCCGAGATTCGTGCGGATTTTCCCAGGGTTGATGTATTATCGGAGTTGAGGGCGGGCTGCTCAGCTCAAAACCGTTATGCAGACAGTCCTGTGAATAGGGAGGATAGACATGGATTGGAATCAGGTGCCTTTGTGGTTGGTAACTTCATTCATTGGTGCGGGTATAGTCAAATTACTTGATTTATGGGGTTTGAAGTATCGAAAAATTAAAGACCTTCAATCTGAGAAGGTGCAGACTATCGTAGAGCATATTGATGAGTATGGAGAATTAACTCAACTTTATAGATTTATGGCTTACGTATACTCTGGCATTCCTGAGGATGAGAGAGGAGAGTTACAGAAGGACGAAGAAGGGAAATATATCGTTGAGAAGCAGGTCCTCGTTCCTGAACCAGGATTCGAAGAAGCAATTAAGTCTCTTACTGGATCAGATATTAACACTGCAATCTCAGAAAAGATTGCAGCCATCCGATTGAAATCATCCGAAGTCGTAGATCTATCGCTTGAAATTGATCCATCTGGATCTATCCGGGATGGGTTCAATGATCTCTATGTTTCTACAGTACTTGGAATCGATAGCGTTCTGAAATATCGTGAACTTGGCGATCCGGCTGGCAAATTCAAGGAAATGATAAGCTCACTTGAGGTTGCTGATGAAACGAGAAGACAAGTTCGAGCATCGGTAAATAAGTATTACTAGAATTTGTGTCTGCATAACCAATCGTTCGAAGCGACCTGGGATGCGCCGCGATTTGCTAATAGTGGGCCGAATTTGATATCGTGGAGAGCAGGAGTTGGGGAATGCCCAAGCCCCTCAGCTCGAAACCGTTTGGCGGTGCAATAATCTTGTTTGATTATTTCCGACGATTTCGTGATAAGTTGCAGAAGCTGCTTAGCACCTCAAAATCCGTTTCACACGAGAATATGCCACAATTGGAATTCCCAGAGAAACACCCTTATTACATCGAGATATTGGGTGATTTCCCATACTACGTTCCGCTGCCTGAGGGGGTGATCCTTAAGCCAAGTCGCATCGGTGCGGAGCCTTTCTTTGTACAACTCGAGCATTTCGTTCCGAAGCGCCATCCAGAAGAGAGTCGTGGAGAGAACGTTGACGACCGAATGGGGACCTATATCCGCAGCAGAGCACGTCTCCTTTTCCCTCTTGCTAAGTATCCTGATGAACCTGATTGGGAATCCTATGAACAGAAATCATTGGTAATTGTAAATAGGCTAATTGAGAGTGTGCGTTACCTGGCATTCGATCATACGGTCAGACGAGTCATAGCATTCGATCGCACTGTATTCAGGAGCTGGAAACTTAATGAAAACGGCACTTCCGAGCCGGCCGGTGTCTGGCAAGAAAAACATTCCTATGGTCCATTCGGTGTTCGGTTACTTGGTCGTCTTTCGGAAGATAAGCTTCAGGAATTATGGTGGCATTTCAATAGTCTTGCTCCAACAAATCCTGCTTGGCATTTGGTCCTGGATGCCAAGTTCCATAACCAAACTGGTGATGTCTCACGAGCAATTCTCGACTTAGCGACAGCGTTGGAAATAAATGTGCCGAATCTTATAGATCACTTCGGGAAAACAAATCCTGAGCTAAGGGAATTAGACATAGATACTTCTAGCATTTACAGTCTATATGACGATGTCCTAAAAGAAGCTACTGGACATTCCTTGCATGAGGAGCCAAGTCTCTTCTCAAGCCTGGAGTACATCCGCGCAGTTCGTAACTCTATTGCACACGATTGGGAGCCTGTATTCAAGATTTCTCTATCGATGGAAAAAACTTCGAAGTACTTAGAGATCCATCGGCCGAAGGATGAACATGAGATTAAGGGTCACAACGAGGTGGATGAGCTTGTGGAGCAGTCTATTGAGATTATCAAGCACACCACTGGACTGTTCCAGAAGAGGTTTAGGGGCTAGCCGCCCCGCCTACCTATTCGCTGCAGCGGATCAGGGAATTGCGGCGAATTGATATCGATTGGTCATATCCACGGCCGCTCAGCTCAAAGCCGTTATGCCGCCGTACAAAGGGGATTTTCATGGCTAAACAAAAAACGAAACCCAAGACGGACATTGATACTTCTGCGACTATGTCGAAGACACTCACTGCGATCACAGAAGGCCTTACCGGAATCGCCTCATCTGGGAGAAAGGACTGGATGCTCTCTTTTGGGCACATACTGCAGAGCATTCGTGGCGGTAGGCTGCTCGTCGTCTTTTCGGATGAGTGGCGTGCATATCGCGACAAGGGCAAGATAAAGGATGACTATCAAGAAACGGACCAGCACCAAGACTGTCTTCAGGAACTCCTGGACTTCCTTGATGACGGTCCACCCGACTCATCTCGCTTTACTGTCCTTAAGAAGATCTTGCTAGTTACCGCGACTGAAACGGCATCTAGGAGAGACAGTGTCCTTCCCCAGCAATACATGCGCATTATTCGTAGCCTTACGGCGGGAGAGCTGCTTGTTATGCTTGTGGCGCACTCTGTCTCTAAAGCACCTCCTTCGATCAAGCTTGATCGCCCTGAATCTGCGGCAATCTGGCTGGGCGCGATCGCTGAAGCCTCGGGGCTAGACTACCCTGAGCTGGTCGAAGTACATGAGCGAGCTTTAATTGAGAAGAACCTTCTCACACCCCGAGTCTACCCAGATCGAAGTGGCGTCTCAATGGGGTCCTACTTCCGCCTCACTCAGCTTGCCCATGATCTCTGCACTTTCATCGAGAAGTATGAGGAACCTGTGGCGGCCTAACCACTCTCTGGAGCCGACTGGGGAAGCGGGGCGATATATATGAGATAGAACCATTTTTCCCTTATGCAAGGAGACGAGGTGCACAAGAAGTTATTGAGTACCAAGGATTGTTAGCAGGTGCTGCAAGTGCCAACCTTCTTCAAGGGACGTATTTCTTAACGTATCCTTATAATTGGAAATCCACCTTTTTCCATATAGGCACAAATATTGGCTGGCCAGGGATGTACCGAAAGGTCTTTCTCCCGGCTCCTACCTTCGATTTAGTTGCAGAATATGCTGGAGATGGAGTTGTAATTTATTGGCTTGAGCCCAACTCAGCTTTTTACATATTGGCAGCATACGGGATCGCCACGAAAGTAACAAACAAACGTTTGATCAGACCCGAGAATTGGGCTCCACAACCTGCATATCAACCCGCATATGTGATGGATCTTGAACAAGCCTGTCAAACTGTGTTGATATGGGCTGGAGGAGCAGTACTGGCATATACAATAATCAACAATCTTAGTGGCATCGGATTTGTTGATGACATTGTGACCGTACCAGCCGGTCTTTACCTAATTAATATTGGCTCAAGAGAGACCTTTTTCGCACCTATAGACGAGATCCAGGAGATTCCAACTCCGTAAATATAAATAATTATCCAATCATGGAGATTTCCATGAGACTTTATATAATCCAGAGGTAAGAGCCGCCACCATTAACCACCGAGAAGCCATTATGCATTCGATCAATTAAAGGGCGGAGGATCCATCAATCGTAGGTGCTCTACCTTGAGATATTAGACTAATGCATCAAACTCTTGGGACTGTAGGTGCGTTCAAATGAACGAATTGCATAAAAGCGGTTTGCTCGAGTACATTGGCAGATTAACAGAAAGTCTTTGTAGTACCTGTGAAGCACTTCATGGAGGGCACATCATCGGCTTTCCTGATATTCGCGGTGAAAGCAAGGAGTGGTTTGTTTTTTCAGTAGAGCTTGAAGGAATATTGGCAATTATCCATGATCCTAAACTTACGGAATTGATAAATCAACTATATAAGGAAAGCGATAGACTAGTCGCAATAAACGAGGAGATCGTTGAGTGGCTCGCAAAGGATCTGGGTGGTCTAGACCTAAGTAAACAAGCTGGCAGAAGAGACCTTTTAAAGCAAATTGATAAGGCCTCAAAAGAAGCAGCCCTTACGAGAGAATATCCTCCTAAGTGGATCCTTAATCATGAATATCAACTTCTTCTGGATAAATCAAAAAAAACACTGGATAGAATTAATCAGATTGCTCATAGTCTTCGGATGGTACTGGATACTTCCTGATTTTTCAGGGTTTGAGTTAAACATATGATTTCAATTTGCTCGGTAGATCATGAGTTTTCTGAAATGTGATAATCCATAAATCAAATTGTGATCGTTGTTTATATGGGAATACTTGACAATCTGTCGGGTAGGCTTTCCGCTGACCTATGACGCGTTGAGCTATCTGGAAAAATGTGGCTAAGCCTTTTTGCTCAGAATGGCGATCAAGACATGTCGAGAAGACCCGAGTTGATACCCGCGAGTACTTGATTCAGACGGTACCGTAGAAGTGAGATTCACTCGCTTTCACTTAGGGCTTCACGAAGACCAGTCGTCCTTTTGAGAAGCATCAACGACACTGACGAGGCCCACTCCTTCAAATTGAAGGATTTGGCAAAAAAATAAATTTCGAATCCCTGTTGAAACAGGCGTTCGATTGCGACGAAGTGAGATGGTGGTAAATTTGGCGGTGGAGTTGCTAGCATCTTCCACAAATTAGGAGAGCACTGTTCTTGAGGGAGCGTGCAGAGTACTAAGAATAAGATGGAGGAGACTCATGTCGAAAGATTCTTTTAAAAAGTCATTAATCATCGTTTTACTGCTTATCATTGCCGTGGCTCAACTCATATGGCAACGGGTACAACTGGAACAATTCCTTCCCGTCCAGCCAGATCCTCTGGTCTTGACAGCGCTTGCTGCCGAGATTGTTGGAGCCATGGCGTTCATCATTCTGAGCCCCGAGATTCCAAGAAAGTATCGTACGAAAGCAAAGAATGTTGCCAATGGCATTGTAAAAGCAGCGCCTTCAATAGGTGCACCACAGCAGCACCTGGTGGATTACGCTCGTGCCCTAGCTGTAGAGGACCGACGCGACGCAATACTGCAGAAGTTTGAGCAACGCCTTAAGGAACAGTACCAAGGCTTGTCATTCGGGCTCATTCTTCTGGGATTTGCAGTACACCTAGCATCAGAGCTTGCCAAAGGCGCATTGACACATTTCGAAGCTGGAATCATCTCCTTAGCATTCGTCATCTATGTCGCTGTGAGTGGATTTGGCTTTTGGGAAAAAAGACAGGAGAAGATTTGGCAGGAAGTTATCAATGTGTAATAGCACCAAGCGCATGAGTGCTCTGCCATATGTCGTTAGATAGTTAAAGACGCCCAAACAAGGCATTAGGTCAGCAGCGGACCTTTACTATTGCGGACGCGGAGCGAGAGTCTAGATAGCGACAGCCATGTCGACTTTGCCACCTGCGGCCTCGAACCACATCTGCTTGAATCAATCTTGAGCGTGCCGACATGGAAGTAGTTCCACCCACTGCTGAGGCATTAGTTCGTGGGCGAGGCGAACTTGCCGAATCGCTCGCCGCTGCTTGTCAATAGCACCCGTGACTCGCCCGGTCCGGGGTATGACACGCGCATCAGATCGTCCTAAACACGTTCGCCAGGCGCTCGACAACCGGTGACTCCCGGAGGTTGTTCGACAGCTTCGGGCGATACCTTGTTCCTGACCATCACAAGTCTTGTGCCAGGCGGGATAAAGAGATACCCTTCTTGGGCACCCCAACCCTTTCTTTTTGTGGGTTGATAATAATTATAAACCTTATTATAATTTATAACGATGAATAAAGAAAACAACTCGGATCTTGGCACCCTCCCCACAATCGAGCAGTCTATCAATGCCTTCTTCAGTGACTTTGACTTCGGAGAAGGGGGTGATAGAACACACCTCTCATACCGCTCTGGCGCGCGCGCCTTTCTCAGGTTCGTTGAGGAGCACAATCAACTTACCCAGAATATGGCGATCGATGAATTGCCTTCCAGCGTCTCTGCTGATTTCAATGCGTGGATGCAGACGGCGACGCATACCGGTCCCGGCCCCGGGGGCGACGAGAACGACCAGGAACCCCGGGAGGGATACAGCACCTCCACTCGCAGGCTCTACCTGCAGGCTCTAACAAGACTCCTTCGCTTCTGGTGGTATCATGGGTGGCTTGCCTTTAGCCCCGAAGAGGAGACACGGGCCCGCAAGGCACTTCAGATCCAGCGTTCCCGCGAAGACCGTCGCCGCGTATATACTCGCAGCGATGATGTGCCAACCGACTTTGGAGACCGCATGCTTGAAGCGGCAAGCGCTCTACCCCTCCCCACAGAAAAGGACATCGCCAATCCCCGCGATCGTCGTAAGGCACGACTGAAGACGCTTAGAGCTCGAGCTTTGATTAACACACTCCGGGCAACTGCTCTGCGTGCTAGTGATGTGTGCAACCTTCCCAGAACACATGTTCGGCTCGCTCGCCAGACCGGTGGTCACCTGCGAATCGAGATGGTCAAGACAAAGCTGGCTGCACACGTAGTTCTGGGGGAGGCGGCGCTTGCTGCAATCGATGCCTATTTTAAGGAAAGGGATGATGCTTCTCCCTGGCTGTTTATACAGCACGGTCGCACCGGCTCACCGCCTAGAAAGCGTGGGCTCTCGGTCGAGGCTTATCGCCGTCGACGCCGGGGATACGGCGCGCAGCTTGGACCGGGCTCAGTGAGGCGAATTGTTGTAGATCTTGCGAAGAGGGCTGGCTATGATCCTGAGCGAGATCAGTTTGTTTCTAGCCACGCCTTCCGCCATTGGCACGCGCAGCGGCTCATCGACCTGGGGGCGTCGATTGACGAAGTCCAGTCAGTTTTGGGACATGCCCGGGCACAGACAACAAAGGATGTCTACGCACCGGAGCCCAATGTGGCGGAGATCCTGAGATGGGAGGAGGTGATGCAGCAAACTCCAAGTGTCGTGCGAGAATGACGTGCGCGTTTCTTTATCTCCTCTCTATAGCAAGCAATTCGCTGACAAACTCATCGATGCCCGCGGGTGGGTCATCGGACTGGGCTATGAGTTTGTAGACCTCTATGAGGCTCGGGATCATCCTGTCTTTCCCGGGGTATCTCTTAGCATCTACAAGTGTCTGCATGGCCTTTGTAGTCTGACCTAGACAGAGCAGAGCCACTCCTTTTCCAACGAGCAGTCCAAAGGAGTCGGCCATGGCTCGGGGTCCTTTCTCCCAATTTGCATTCCAGACTGACATGGCCTGTTCGAATTGTCTCCTAGCCTCGACCAAGTCCCCCCTCGCTCGGGCGATGACCCCTAGTCCAACGTGTGCCCCAAATGCGTTGGCTGGGTTTAATCGCACCCTCTCTTGAAAGTCTTGTTCAGCGTTATTAAGGTCATACTGCCTCAGGAAATACCAGCCACGGTTGTTATAAGCTTCGGGATGGTTGGGATCAAGCTCAATAACGTAGGAGCAATCTTCGATTGCCCCGCCTAGATCGCCTAAAACCGCGCGAATATCCCCGCGTATGAAATAAGCGTCTAGGTACCGAGGATCAAGTTCGATTGCGCGATTACTATCAGCGAGTGCATGCTCAAGCTCTCGTCCAGTGAGCAACCGAGCTTGAGCTCGGTTGCTGTAGGCCAGTGGGTACTTGGGATTGAGTGTTATTGATCGGTTGAAGTCCGTCCGGGCGAGCTTCACATCGCCACGGTTAGCGTAAGCGGCCCCCCGGCTGTTGTAAGCGTCAGAGAAATCCGGGTTCAGCTCGATTGCTCGGGTCCAGTCTTCAATCGCGTTTTCCAGATCATTCAGTTTCGCAAAGGCAAGGCCACGATTGTAGTAAGCGATAACATAGTCGGGCTCTAGATCGACCGCACAGTTGTAGTCCGCAATGCCCTGATGCACGTTTCCGAGTTCAACTTGAGCTCGACCCCGATTGACTAGTATCACTCCGTTCTTTGGGGCAAGTTTGACAGCATGATTGAAGCTTGCCAGAGCACTTTTCGTATCGCCAAGTTCGAAATGTGCGAGCCCAAGGTTATTATGGAGCCACGGGTGAGGCAAAAGCCGAATTGCCGCAGCATAGGCGTCTCTCGCCTGCTCGTTTTCACCTTTCTCTTGCACTGCATAGGCGAGAGCAAACAATGCCTCAGCGTGCACACGCGCGTTCTTGTAGAGCAATCGTATCCATCGCTTTTGGAAGAAATCGCGATGAGTCAAGAGGAAACTCAGAACCTGTGGGCTTTCTTTGACGCGCGAATCATCCTCAATGATATGGTCACGAAACGCTATCACTTCATCGACTACGGCGAAGTCGAAGGAAGTTAAGAAACCTAGCGCCCGTCGCAGAGATCGGATCCGTAGACAGCTTGGGGCCCACCATTTCCGGCGCTGCGCCCACAAGTACGAGGCGTAGTGGAGCACTAATACTTGATGGGCAGGAGCTGCTGCAACGTGAAACTGGACCAAACCGTCTATTAGATAGTAGGCGGCTGGTACAAGCTCGCAGATGTCGCGGCGCGTTTCTGCCCATGCCTCTGACTGCTCTTGACGTGCAAAATTCCGAGCGAGTCCCTCATCCACTTCGACCGCTTTATGAGCAAGAAGCCGCAGAAGGGGCATGAGTATCAGGTCTGGGATACCAGCCGCGATTCTTACTAGCGCGCTCTTGGCACCCTCGGTCAATCGAAGGTTCATTATGCCGGCAGCAGCGTCCAAGAGTTCGGCGGACTGAGCATCATTCAGCTTGGGAAGGTTAATCTGAAAGAAATCCTGCTTCTTCAGCCACGTACGATGCTCCTCGGCGATCTGATCATCTCGAGCGTCAGCAACCACGTAGGTTCTGGGGCACTCGCGGATGTTTTCCAGCAGCTCAGCCAGTCGTGCCAGACCCTCACCAAAGAAATGACGGGGTAGATCCTCGAGGTAAAGCAGAATCGGCGATGTCAGATCTAGATTTCGGCGCACAGCCGACCGGATAGCGGCAGCGTCTATCTGATGGAAACCTTCACTTGGCACGAAAACCCGATCAGGAGAAACAAATTCCTCAGAGACTACCCGGCGGATAAGCTCCGCGGCCTCCCGCGTCTTCCCTATCCCCTTGCGCCCACGGATGAGTAAGCGGCCATAGGCCCGCAGTATTCCGGCACTGGTTTTTCCACGATCGATCCAAGGAACCTGCCCACCTCGCTCTCCCAATCGCTCAAGGAGTTTCTCCCAGTTCGTATGTCGAAGCGGACTGTCCAGTGTTCCCTCGGGAGGGATACCATTCCGTGACCTCCAGAGCAGCAGGGCGATTAGTCCATTGATCAGTAGAAGAAGGAGATTGACAAAGGCCTCAAGCCCTTGGACAAGCGTGGCCCAAGTCTCCAGCGTAGCGGTCTCGGGAAGCAGGTTTATTAGCCAAGGAAGCCACAAGCGCACAGTTGCCCACAGGACAACACCAGCACCCAGAAGTATGATCAGAGCGAACGGTTTCTTGCTCACGCTATACGAATTGATTCAACGAAACCATCCGCTGAGGATTGCAGCTTTTGTTGCGCTTGTTTGCTGAAGTATTTCATTGTGCCGTCGTCTATCTCTATCTCGATTTTCATGGCGATTGTACCCCCAGCAAACAGAGCTTCGGATGGAGGAGGAATTGTGGCGGCTTGATTCCCTCGTCTTACATCGAGTCCAAGGAAAGCTCTCTCACACATTGTCACTCCACTTCATCACCGGCTTGTTTCTTTGTGTCCCTCTTTGCTCGCGAGTTGGAGATTATTGCTGGCATAATGTAAACCCATTCAAAGATCCTGTCGAGGAAACCGCGAATCTCGTCCGCATCTTCTCCAGTGATAGCGTCGAGACCGTCGGTAGATGGATGTGCTCCCTCGTTCCCCCACAAGCGGATCTCTGTTGCCCATTCGCCTATTTCTTCCGGGAGCACATCATCTATGACAAGGCTCTTGATCTGATCGATCAGCCGCTTGCCCTCTAGCGCCCTCTTGTTGATCATTACCTGCTGGAGCGAGCGCCGAAACATTGTTGCGGCCGCCTTGTTAGCGCCTATCCCTATACACTCAACACCCTCAATGTAGTCTGCCTGAACAGGCTTTGGCACAGCGTCGTCTAAGGTGGGGATTGATCGTGGGTAAATGAGCCATTCAACCCACCCGTTCCCCTCTACGCGTTGCACGACTGTAATTAGCCCATCGCAGTTCTGGCACTTCCAGACATTGAGATTGACTTGTTGCTTTTCCTGCCCTCGTCCCCAGTAGCCCTCCATGTTCCACTTGTGGTCGAAGTTTGTTGTGACATCACAATGTGGACAAAGACGCGCGGCCACTTATGCTTCCTCCAACTCTAACCGCGTCACCGCAACCTCAAGATCCCTCTTGCTTGGCTTAGTGTAGCGGGCAGTGCTGTCCAGTCGCTTATGACCCATGAGATGTTTTACTGTCACCAGGTCCACCCCCTTGTCAATCAGGCTCTTTGCGAAGGTGTGGCGCAGGACGTGGGGGGTCACACCCTCCAGCTTGGCGAGCTCGGCATACTTCCGTACGATGTCCTGGATGGCAACTTCTGTGAGACCGTTCTTTCTCTGGCCGATGAAGATGTGATGGTCATCTACCTCTGGTCTCCCGTCCGACAAGTACTTCTGCAGCGCTCGCCTCGAGTCTAAGTTTAGGGGCACCTCCCGATATCGGCGCCCTTTGCCAGACCGCACGATCACCCTGCCTTTCCGCTTGGAAATTTCTATGTCCTCGAGATCAAGGTTGCAGAGCTCTCCCACGCGCAGCCCCGAGTGGCGGAGCATCTGGACGATCGCTACATCGCGCTTGCTTCTGCCCTTCTGAACAACTCGCAGCAGGCGGTGGTACTCCCGCTCGCTGATCGACCGGGGGGCCGTCTGGGGCTCCTCAACATTGCGCACCCTCACCGGATCCTCTGAGATGAGCCCTTCGTCAATGGCCCAGGAGAAACAGGATCGAAGTGCAGCCAGACGCCGGTTGATAGTTGCGGGCTTGAACTTCTTGACCGTCTGCAGGTGGGCCTTGTAGTCCCTGACGTCGATCGGGGTTACGTCGCGCAGGCGCATGGGCTCGCCGTTAGTTTTCTCAAACCAAGACGCGAATTTTCCTAGGTCTGCCACGTAGCCTCTGACAGTGTAGGGCGAGATCTCCTCCGGGCGGTTGCGCAATGACTCCTCAAATGCTTCAAATATAGGTGTTGGCATATACCCTGTGTACTCTCCGGAAAGTGCCGACTCGGATTGTGCGGCGAGTTTTTCGGCGCTTAATAGCTTCTTTGGACCGGATTGTACAGGGGAGTTAAGAGAATAGTCAATGTACAATGACTATTGTGCGGGGAGTTTTGAGGGATCATTTTACGCTTGTTTTTAGGGGGATACAAGTGCCAAAAACCGTGATGCTCCATTGCACCAAACCCATTAGTTTTTGTTTATTGGGGGCTAACTTATAGTTGTGGTGTTTGCCGGATATGCTAAGATGTACCTAGACAAGGGGAGCATCATGAAGTTGAGACAATTACTTTCGCAGGAGATAATCAGAGCCTTAGCATTAGGATTCGTTGTGTTTGTATCCCTTGCTCGTGTCAGGGAACCCCTGGGTCTTAGTGCCCGCCAGCTCTTTACGGTGTTGGGGCTAATTGTCCTTGGCATTTTCATTACCTTCACTGCGCTTAGACTAAAAACAGGGCGAGAGTTTATGGCCAGTACAAAGAGAGATTGGATCATTATAGGAGTAATATCCACCATCTTTCTTGGTGGCTTTATTGGCGTTGCTATAATCTCGAAGCAGATTCAAAGTGTATTGAGATTCGGGCCTTGGTCGATTGTGGGGGGTTTGGTTTCTATCGCACTTTTCACTTGGCTGGGGTATCGCGCTTTAGTTAAACACCAGTAGAAATAAGCTTTAAGCTGAACAAAGTGTCACATCCCGGCTATGTAGAAAGGCGTTTGGATAGATATACCAAGCTAATCGGGATAGGGGGAAACCTCACGGCTCCCCCCTCCCACACCACCGGACACACCGCACCTGCGGTGGGTGCAGGTGTGCGGGTCCGCATCCGGCGGTTCGTCAAACATAACGCAGTGAGCAGTATCGTTCGTTCAAACTAATGAGGCCTTGAGAACGCCAGAAGGAGTTGCTCAATGCTTCATGAACTACGGCCGATTTTGCCATGTGCCAGGGGCTTTTCCCGCCTGCTCCCAGAGCGGCGCGCTCTCGCGACACACCCAGGGAGACAAGTCCCCGGAAGCGGGTTTTCCCCCGCTTCCATCGTTTCCAGACCAACTGCCTCAGCCTTCGTCTCAGCCAGCAATCAATTTCTTCGAAGGTGCTTGGCGTATCCGCTAGCTGGAAGTATCCGATCCAACCCCTTAGGAGTTGGTTGATTTCTTTCAGAATCTCCTCCAGCCTGCCCGAGCGGGTCCTTAGGGTCAGCCAGTGCAATTTCTCCCGCAGACGAGCTAAACTCTCTCTCGCCACACGGATCAGCACTTCACCATTGCGCTTATAGAAACTGAACCCCAGGAACTTCACCCGTTGGGCACGGTCCACCTTGCTCTTCTTCTGGTTGACTTTCAGCTTTAGCTTCTGCTCCAGAAACTTACCTACGCTCTCCATCACCCGCTCGCCTGCCCGGCGACTGCGCACATAAATGTTGCAGTCGTCGGCGTAGCGCACAAACCGGTGCCCCCGCTTCTCCAGTTCCTTGTCCAGGTCGTCCAGCATGATGTTCGAGAGCAGAGGAGACAGCGGCCCACCTTGCGGAGTTCCTTCCTCCGTCTTCAACACTACGCCGTTCATCATCACCCCGGATTGCAGGTACTTCCGGATCAGCTTCAGTACCCGTTTGTTCTTCACCACTCGCGCCACGCGTGCCATCAGCATGTCGTGGTTGACCCGGTCAAAGTACTTTTCCAGGTCAATATCCACCACCCAGTCATACCCGTCTTGCGCATATGCCTGGGCCTGCTTCACAGCATCGTGAGCGCTTCGCCCGGGTCGAAACCCGTAGCTGTGTTGTGAGAAGCGTGCTTCGAAGAGCGGTACCAGCACTTGTAAAATTGCCTGCTGCAGAAACCGATCAAACACCGTCGGAATCCCCAGTTGTCTCATCCCGCCACCCGGCTTCGGGATTTCCACCCGCTTCACCGGGCTCGGTCGATACCGTTCACTTTCAAGAGCCTCCCGAATCTCTACCCAGTGTGTCTTCAGATAGGGGCGAAGTGCTTCCACACCCATCCTGTCCACCCCAGGCGCTCCCCGGTTGCTCTCTACTCGCTTGAGTGCTCTCTGTAGGTTATCTTTCTCCCAGATCGCCTCCCATAGCTCTGCGCCGGACTTTCCTTCGTCTCGTGTCGGAGACTGCTCGGCCCTCAAGGAAGATCCCGACGGCTTCACCGCCTTCGCCTTCCCTCCAGGTCCCCTATCCGGGGAAGTCTGCCTTCTTTGCTCGTCTCTCGAACTGCTCACAGCTGTCCAGACGCTCTGCTGGAAAGTACTCACCCCGCTTAACGTTCGGGCCTTCCCAGCGGATTGGTAGCACCTAGCTGGTACTATGCCCTCTCCCGAAGGACATTGGGACGATGTGCTGACTTCTGCGCCGCGATCAGAAGACATCTCGGTCCCCTCAGTCCCTTCAAGGACACGACGCAGACCTCCCCGGGTAAGTGCGTTGACTTTCCCTGCACACCTGCCTCATTTACTGTTTTGGCCTTTGATCGCATGGGGCTTCGTTGTTATTCGCCAACTCGCCCGGCCTCACAGCCTCTGATGAGGTTCGTGTCCCTCACATCGTCCCAATGTCCTTCGGGAGGTCGCAGATTTGCCTACGGCTTCCTTCAGACCCCGCCTCACGACGACGCCCTTGCCTCGCAGTCCCCGCAGCGCAGCGGAGTGGGGTCAGCTAACGGTTGGTGCGATCAACCTCCGTAAGGGTCTTTCACCCTCTAGCCAACGCCCATGCCGGGCGCACGAACGAGATGCTTCACTTCGTTCAGCATGACAGATTCCCGCGTATTGTTGTTCCCTCACAACTACACAGCGCGCATTAAGCAATGAAGCAGAACGGGCACAGGCTCCCGTTCTGCTTTTCTATCCCAAAAAGTTCTTGCTACAAGCCCTAACCTACAGTTTTGGGAACCGCCGCAACACGGTCGCCGCGGTGGGGATGAAGATCCGGTCCCCCGGTTTCAAATCTGGCCTGGTTTCGCCATCTGCCTTCATCGGCGTACCCTGGAAGATGAAGAAGGGCGTTCCTTCGTCTGCGTACTTCTTGTAGATGAATGCCTGTCCAGTCAGA
>DAOUDJ010000173.1:0-4223 GCA_034430795.1 Anaerolineales bacterium
CGCCTTCCGAACCATGGCAATATCGGACGGGTTGTTGCTATCACCCTTCAGGTTGCTGTAACGAACTACGATTGCCTTCAGACGCTTGTCGCGAAAGACCCGTCCGGTGCCGCCGCGTCCAGCTTGTTTGATCCTAACGGAGCCGCGGCGAGTGTCATACCAGCTGAAATTCAAGCTGGCATAGCGGATGTGGTCTGCTGCCTGTCCAGCAGATACCACGGAGATGCTGCGCTTATCACGCTCGTCCTCCGCGTACATCTCCGTCAACTGCTCGGCTAACTTGTGGGTATCGAGAGCCTCCAGGGGGGCTTCCTCGATTGTCACCCGCCCATCATCGCCATTGATCATGACGATAACATCTCGTTCGGCCTTACCCTGAATCTCAAGTGCGTCCCATCCGGAGAATTTCAGGTAGGGCCCAAAATAACCACCAGCGTTGCTGTCGATGATGGAGTGGGTAAGCGGTGAGATGGTCACAACCGTAGATTTCCCTAGACCAGGGTAGGATGTCGTTCCGCCGATCGGTCCACCGGCGATAACTAACTCGTTCTGTGGGTCATCCCATCGCGTGTCGCCGTCGACCGCGTTCCACAGTCTCCATAAGGCGAAGCCGCGTCCGCCTGTGAAGAGCTGCTTCATTTCATCGGTGACGGGCTTTTCGGAAATCGTGTTCTCTGAGAGGTTGATATAAAGGGTGCGATTAGCGTAGCCGCGGTCGACGGGTCGTTTCTCGTAGGAAAATTCTGCGAGTAAATTGTGGGCTGCTTCCATTTCAGCAAGGGTCACATTCGATCTCATCGGCGTCTCCATATTATTAAAATCCGCTCTCGTGATCTATTACACAATATTTTAACAGTTATTCACCGAAGGAACATCTTGGCTGGACATGATTTTAATCATGCAAAGTGAGATTTATACCTTCGATATTTAGCAACCATCCAACCGTTTAAGCGTAAGCAGCCCTTGCAAAACCTATTTCCATCCTACATTGGCGCAAAGATGATGCATCCGTGCAGGGTATGGGGAGGGGTGGATGTTACGGCCAACCCAATACTCTATTTACCGCTGCAAGTAAAACCCCCAATAAATAAGTCTATAAACTTAATAATCGCAATATTAAGCAAAGAACATTAATTGTGATATGATAAATGCTAGGAGCTTAATACTAAATGGGTGAAAAACAGTACTTCGCCGTAATTGGAGATATTGTTGGGTCAAGGAAGATCGATGACCGGGCGGGTTTGCAGCGGCAGCTTGACGCCGGACTAGCTGTTATCAACCAGCAGTACGCGAACCAGATCGCATCGAAATACTTGCTCACCATCGGCGACGAATTCCAGGGATTGCTGCGGACGTCTGAAAGCCTCGACCAAATTCTCGCTTCACTCCGTATAGCTGTGCATCCGGCTGCTCTGCGTTTCGGGATTGGGGTGGGTGGATTGTTCACACCGCTGCGGGAGCATGCCATTGGAATGGATGGTCCTTGCTTTCAACGTGCACGGGCGGCGATAGAGAGGGCAGAAGAACGTTCAACACAGATCGAAGTAGAGAATGGTGATGCTCATCCCGGTTTCGAGATTTACAGCCTGCTCTACAGTGGCATGCGGAGCAACTGGACCGAGAGGCAGCGGCAGATCATCGATCTCTCTATGTCGGGCATGGAGGGTGTGGATATTGCCCGCCTGCTCGGGGTTAGCCCGCCAGCGGTAAGCCAGCATCTACGGGCGGCGGGCATGGCGTATGTCCGTAAAGCCACAGAGTCATGGCTGGTGATGCTTGCATCCATCGTGGTCGAGGGTACAGTTAGCGGTGAGGTGACAAGTGCTTGAACTTTATTTACTTGGGTTGTTTGTGCTGGTCCTAACCGAATACGGCTTCCAGACACGTAAACAAGCGCTAACCGCGTTTGGAGAAAATTGGAACTGGCGCCGAACATTGCTGCGTGTGGTCATTTGGAGCAGCGTTTTCGTAGTTGCTCGAAAGATTGGATCCCAGCGAGCGCTCATTTTCATTGGAATAGCGTTCCTGCTAGGTGAGTTGTGGGCTTATATCCTTCGCCGGCTAGTTAAATCAGATTTCGAGAGAGGTTTCCCCTATGCCCGGCCGTGGGTTCACCTGCTCCCGTTCGTCCTTTCAGGTATTCTGCCACTGGCCTTGCGATTTGTTCCTTTGGGGATCGAACGACTAGCAAATGTATGGGTGAGTTATGCTGCTTTAAAGGTCCTTGCCATCACTGTGGCGCTCGTCATACTATGGAACTGGGCGACGCTTTTCACGGTGAGTGTATTAGGGCTTGTCCGGCCGGAGCAGATTGAGGAGGAAATCCGCCCCATGATCGGCGCCGGTGAGGTCATCGGCATCCTCGAGCGCTACATCACCTTTGTTCTCGTCTCGGTTGGAGGTTTCGCCGCTGTTGGGTTCGTCATCGCCGCGAAGGCAGCAGCGCGATACCCGCAGTTCAAGAAACGCGAGTTCGCGGAGTACTTCCTCGTTGGAACGCTTTGCTCGATTGGTCTGGCCGTTCTCACTTCACTCATTGTGGGTACGTTGTAATGATCAAAGCAACACCCCAGCGATTACCCGGCTCTACGGATTAGGCCTAGTAATAAAAACCACAGCCCCAATCAGTTTGCGGGAGGCGGGAGGGAGAGGCGACGCGCTGATCGTCTGTATAGGCGCAACTCGCCTCTATCGAATCCAGCATGTTGCGTGGCTTGAATTACGTTGTCATGGAATGATTTTATCGTCTTGCGCCTCGCAGAATTCGAAGCATAGCGCGGCACCTCGTCGCAATAATTCTTCAAAACCAGGTTTGTTTGCCTTTCCCGGTACAAGTGCTATGCTAAAAAAAGCAATGGATGCGTAACCACGTTGTTGGGCCGGCTGTTCGCCGATCATCTCATCAAAGTCTACCCGGCCTGCTGCAAGCACACTATGAGCAAGGGAGGAAATCATAAAACACCCTGTTCTCATCGGCATTCTTTCAATCATGCCCGGGCTGGGTTATCTTGTCCTTGGAAAACTCACCAAGGCAATCTACGTTTGGACAGGGATGGTAGTCTCTTTTTTCATTTTCCTATTCTCCCCTTATGACTGGCTGGTTGATATCGCCTTCTTTGCCATTATCATTGTGTGGTTCTATCAAATTGCTTGGGCGTACAGAGAAGCCAGGGAATCCAGCAGGCTGGAAAAGGGGGAGGTTATTGAGGCAAAAGATGTCACTCTGAGTCCATCTCCAGATGGGCTCTCCCGCCGAGAGAAGCAAATTTTCAAAATGCGTGAAACGATTAGGGCGCAGTTGGCGCCCGGTCAACAAGTCGGTCCGGTCATGTTGGTAACGGATAATGCTCGGTCTTCATCAGGAACCGCCTGGTATTACCTCGGAGTTATTAACACTGGATTGATGCTTGTAAAACTATCCATGCGGAATAAACCGAAGTTGGTTGAAACAATTTCATTCACAGAAATCGATAGCGTGGAGTTCAAAGAGCCAAAACTCTCGTTCAGCGATGAAATGCGTTTTTATATCCACGATCAAAAGAAACCCCTCCGTTTTTTCTCAGCGCGGCAGTTTAGAGAGCAGGCCAGGCAGATTGCTAGCGCTGTGAGTCAAGCGATTGCCCCCCAAGGAATATCTCACGGAGTAAGGTTGGATCAGCAATAGACGTATGAAAAGGAGTGCCGCTGCACAAGAACGACAAGAAAAGATTCTCTAAATGTTGTTAGTGCATCACCTTGTGTAGAGTCGCTGCCTTGGATTCTGAAGCGAGAGCAAAACCAGGCGGCAACTTATCCATAATATTCAGCGATTAAATAACTTTCCTGAGACAGGAGTCTCAGGAAAGTTGGTTTCGAGGTTTGCACTAAAGAGCCGGGAGGGTAGTCTTGAGGAGACGAAGATCTGAATTGGATAACGGTCGTCCGGCTCCTTTTAGACAATTGACGCAATGTTCGCATATTAAACTCATACTGTCCGTACTGAATTTGTGATAGAGTTCAAATGAGCTTTACAGCTTATGGTGCGACTTTCACGACTAAAAAAATTCCTATTTATCTTTGCTATATCAGCGTGCAAAACTGCGGGCAATTACAACGGTTTGAAAATTCCCAGCAAGTGGAGGATCGGTTGACCAAACACTGTCTGATTATGACAAGTCGCTATTATGATTCCGTCATGCTGATGAATGTCGCCCGTGATCTGCAGGACACCTCGGGCATTGAGG
>DAOUDJ010000174.1:0-7640 GCA_034430795.1 Anaerolineales bacterium
GATCCCCATCCCAATATTGCTTACAGCCATGTTTACACTGGGAGTTGCCCTGGCAGTATCTACAGCCGTGGTATTCTTTCAGGATGTTCTCCCTACCTATGAAATTCTTCTTACAGCTTGGTTCTATCTGACTCCTGTGATCTACCCATTTGAGATCCTTCCTGAGAACATACAACGTTTTGTTCGCTTGAATCCGATGTATTTGTACATCGAATCTTTCCGCAGTATCTTGTTGCGTGGTGAGTTACCTTCTCTCAGAATTATTGGAACGTCCGTGGTTGTTAGCTGTGGAGTATTAATTGCCGGTTGGTGGCTCTTTACCCGGCGGGTGCGTGATTATGCCTACCGGCTTTAATACGAAGCCCCCGGCCGGGGAGCAAATCTCAAACCAAAGCGCCATCGATCTACAGGATGTTTCTGTTTGCTTCCGTCTACCTATTGAGCGAGTCTCAACCGTTAAAGAATATGCCATCCGTTGGCTTCAACGAAAATTGGAATATCGCGATCTCTGGGCGCTGCGCCGAGTTACGTTTAGCGTGGGGAGAGGGGAGATTTTTGGTGTTGTTGGCGCCAATGGGGCTGGCAAGACGACGCTGCTTAAAGTGATAGCCCGGGTGCTGCATCCTACTGAGGGGCGGGTCCGGGTAAGCGGAAGTGTCGCTCCAATCCTAGAGCTTGGCGGGGGCTTCCATCCGGAGCTCACCGGAAGGGAGAATGTTTACTTATATGGGTCGCTGCTAGGATGGACGCGACGGGCATTGGATGAGGGTTTTGGTGATATCGTCGATTTTGCCGAGCTCTGGGATTTCATCGATGCCCCTCTGAGGACATATTCAAGCGGCATGACGGCCCGCCTGGCCTTCGCCGTCGCCACGGCAAAATATGCCGAAGTGATCTTAGTGGATGAGGTTCTGGCCGTAGGGGATGTTCAGTTCCAGGAGAAGTGCCTGGCTCGCATCGAGCAGTACCGGGAGGCGGGCTCGACGATCATGGTGGTTTCACATAATCCCGAGCTCATAACCAGAATGTGTGCCCGCGCGATCTGGCTTTCCCATGGAGATTCACTCGCTCTTGGTTCTGCAGAGGATGTCTCTGAGCAATATATGTCTGAGCTTTCAACGTCAGCCGATTGAATAATCTCGGAGCCAATTATGTATAGGATAAGCTTCTATTGCCCCGATCGACACATCATGTATGACGGAGATACTCCAGATCTCTATGGTGTGGGTGGGGGAATAACATCCAGAGTTCGGATGGCGAAGGCGTTAGCTGGTCTTGGGAATTCAGTCGAAATGATTGTGAATACCCCACAGAGGCGACTAATTGATAACGTTTTGTATGTTCCCCTCGATCAGCGCACCAAGATCATAGCGGACATCTTGATTTTAAACACATCTGGAGACGAATTGGATCTCACACCCATTAGGGATGTAACCCTGAGAACTAGGTTAAATATTCTATGGGTATCTGGGATAGCAAAGCCGTCGGGATTAGAGAAGCTCAGCATTGATTATTTGTATGTTAAGAGTAATTTTCTTAGGGAGTATGTGACCAGAAATTGGGGCGAATTAACGATACCCGTATTTGTTACCTATAACGGTGTAGATGAACGGTTGTTTAAAGATGCTGAAAGTGAAGGTATTCGGAGAGATCCTTTCCGCCTTATTTATTGCTCGCATCCTGCAAAGGGTCTTGATTCCGCAATAGCTATTACACAAAGATTACGATCAGTCGATCCGCGATATCACCTCAAAGTCTTTGGCGGCCTGGAATTATGGGGTCAGAATGGAGAATTAACCATCTCAGAAGACGGCATCTCTTATGGCGGTTTGATAGGTCAAAAGCAGCTAGTTAAAGAGTTGTTCCAAAGCACGTTTGCCATCAACCTTCAAGAGATTCAGGAAGGTTTTGGTTTAGCTCTAATTGAATCGATGAGAGCGGGATGTATTGTCCTTGCAAGCAACGTCGGGGCTTTTCCTGAAATAATTCAAGAAGGTAAAAACGGATATATTGTTCCAGGAGATCATCAAAGTGTTCAACTTAGAGAAAAAGTACGAGACAAGATTATCGAACTCGTTGATCAACCCGGCCTCCTCGCGAAGATCCGTGCTTCCGCCCAATCCATTCTGTGGGATACGGAACTCATCAGCAGGACCTGGGTTCAACATTGGCAATTACAACTTAACAATGGAAAGCCGTTGAATACCGGTGAAAAAACTTGTGGCAATTGTTCGATGCGTGTGACAAGAATGGTGGATGGAGATCATTGTATGGACTGTGGCAGATTTGAGCCGAGGCAATCTTAGACTGATGACTGATAAGAGGATTGTCCTTGCGGGGTATTTTGGATATCAGAATGCGGGTGATGAAGCCATTCTAATCGAGACGCTTCACAGCATACGAACAATCGATGAAAAGATAGATATTTCAGTTGTGGGAAGCGACGCCGACTACTTAGAGGCTGCCTATGGTGTAACAGGAATATTATGGAAAGACTCCGATGCAATTGTTGAAGCTATTTTAGCTGCTGACAGGTGCATTCTTGGTGGCGGTGGGTTAATTCAAGATTATTGGGGATTTGATCTCGATGAACTCATGACACCTTCTCACGAGGGCCTCTCCGCCTACCTCTCGATCCCACTCCTATCCCATCTCTTAGGTAAGCCATGTATGTTACACGCAGTCGGCGTCGGACCACTCCAAACCGCGACCGCAAGAAGGTTTTCTGCTGAAATCATCTCCTTGTGTGATGTCATTTCGGTAAGAGATAAGTATTCTCACCGTCTCTTATCAGACATCTTTACGGAGACGAATCTTCAAAAGAACATCGAAATTACTGCCGATCCAGCATTCGATGTCAAAGTTGGAAGTGGCAAGTTAGAACTTGAGGAATTGGAGGGGATTGATTTCTCGGATGAGAACATCCTTGGTGTTAATCTCAGACATTGGGATCGAAGTCGAGCCCAATACGATTGGGAGAAAGACGTAGCAAAAGCCCTGGATCGATACCTTCTGGAAGAAGATGGACAATGTATTTTTCTTCCTTTTCAAATATGGAACCATGATCATCAAACAAACGATTTGTTGGTGCTCGAAAGAGTGCGGGACCAAATGGAGTGGAGGGATCAGGTAATGCTGATCGGGCGCGTCCTCCCTCCTAAAACTCTCTGCTCACTGATAAGTAAGTGTTCCAGATTCGTTGGTATGCGTTACCATTCCATCCTGTTTGCTCTAAAAGAGAAAATACCTGTGTTGGGTCTTGCTTACGATCCTAAAGTTACGGAACTCCTGAATTCAGCCGGCATGCAGTTATCAATAATCGAGCCGGACAAATGGGATGATAAATCGATATTGACCGGTCTGAACGATCTGTCTGGGCGTATAGCCCCAACGGATGTCCGACCAGAATTCTACGAAGCCGTTAATAAAGGCATCAAGAAAAATTCACACCTTCTGGAACGATTTATTAAATCTCAAGATCAAGGAAATTCAAGGATAGATCAAAGGGTCTTGGGAATCATTATTGCCAAGCAAAAAAGAATTCCTAATTTGCTTGAGCAAATCTCGGCTAAAGAGAATGACATTGCCGAATCGCTTTCTGTAAACAAGGATTTACGCGTGAAATTACAGGAATTCAATGATGAGATTTCCGAAAGAGAAAAGAAAATTCATCAGGTAAAAGGTCAGCTTGAATCAACTCGAAACCTATTATCAGAGCTTCAAGGTCGAAACGAAGAGTTAGCGTCCTCGAAAGGCTGGAAAGTATTAACTGCTGTTTGGCGACCAATTTGGACTCTACGTTCTTATTATTCACGTTACGTTGATTGGATTAAGAGACACATAATTATCAGCAAATCTAGTTCGCTCACGAAGTTCATTGGAACGAGGGCTTGGGCAAATTTCATAATTGCAACATCAAGATCGCCTGACTTTTCAGACCGCCAAGTTGTGTTATTCGTAGATCCATCAAGTTATTATTTGCTCGATTATCAACCTAGACTCTTACTCCCTCAAAAGATTGAAGGATCGAGAAGGGTTACTTTAGTTGTTGTCGGAAAAGATGAGGAAAGTAGTGTGGAGCGGTGGTTTGCGAGCCTCAATAAACAGGAGAGATTACCTGACGAATTAATTTGCATAGACAATGGTTCATCAGATCGTACTCTAGAGCAGATGAAAATTCTTACTGATGATTATAAATATAAATTTCAAATTATTGAAAAGATGGAAGGGACGCTAGCATTTTGTAGAAATTTCGGTGTCGAACAAGCGAGCAATGAAATTATTGCAATGACAGATCTAGGATGTGAACTGAGAGATGATTGGCTAAAAAACATTGTTGCCCCTTTTGAGATAGATCGGTCAATTGATGTCTCTGCAGGTCTGTATCAAGGGCGTGGAGAAAGGTATCTTCTTAGGGAAATGATTCCAAACATTGACGATATTGATCCGCAAAAGTTCTTACCTGCAACCAGGTCAATCGCGTTTACAAAGAAGATATGGAAGAAAATAAATGGTTTCCCGGAATGGCTCTCTTATTCCGGTGAGGATACCTACTTCGATTTGGAGTTAATTCGAGCAAATGCTAAATGGGCTCTTGTGCCTGATGCACAAGTTGTTTGGGACGCACCGACTTCTCTAAAAGGTGTGTTGAAAAAATTATCTAGCTGGGCATCTGGAGATGGAGAGAGTGGCACTTTTTATAAGAAGTACTTAGAAATATATTTGGCCGGCATCCGATATATTTCGATATTCGCGCTTGGACTTGTGCTTACCCTCCTGGCGATTCTATCCCCTTTCAAACTTCTTAAATTTATTCCTCTTTTATATTGGCTTGGTTTCTCCGTGTTACTAATCATATCAATCTTAAAGTTAAAGAATAATTACATTGCTGTGAAGCCATATTTATTTGGTCATATTGCCCGATTGATGGGGTTTTTGTCTGGGTTACGGCGACGCCCAGGAGTTATTTCGCAACAATTTCAAGATACAATCGGAGTTATTATTATCATGTCCGGTGTGCCTATTGACGATACAGGTGGTGGCTCCCGGAGTGCACAGATGGCAATTGAATTCCTTCGATTAGGATACTTTGTTGTCTATCTTTACAAATTCCCAAAGAACGAGAGTATTGATCTAGCTTTAGATCCCTTTCATCCAAATTTATTCGAATTTTCTATCCGAGAGTTTGATTGGGGAGGCTTCTCTTTCTTATTTGGACCCCTCATGAAAAAGAAGCAAGTGAGGGCGATTATTCAACTTCCCGTGAGGGAATACTTGAGGTTGGCAAAAAAGATTAAACAGGATTCATGTGTAGTAGTCTATGACTTAATCGACAATTGGGACTCTTCGCTAGGTAGAGGCTGGTACCTACGGAAAGTGGAAGAAGAAATCTTGAATATCGCTGATCTTGTCTGTGTAAGTGCAAAGGAATTAAGGGGATCTATTGAGCAGGTTTCATCTCAGGAAATCATAGATTTACCGAATGCAGTAAATCCAACCATATTTGACCGCGCCAAGGTTTATCCTAGGCCCCCTGAACTCGAAAAGTGTGAATTGATCATTACTTACGTAGGTGCCTTATGGGGGGATTGGTTTGATTGGGATTTGCTTTGGAGAGTCTGTGAAGAATATTCTTCCGCATCTGTTCTTGTGATTGGTGACTATAAGGGCCAATCAATTGACCTGCCCCCAAATTTAAAGTTGCTAGGATTAAAACCCCAGACTATGTTGCCTAATTACTTAGCTTATTCAAATGTCGCGATAATTCCGTGGAAGATGGATAGAATAACGAAATATACAAGCCCATTGAAAATATATGAATATATTGCGATGGGATTGAATGTGGTTGCTCCTCCTCTCGAGACAATTAAGGGATTGCCGGGTGTATATTGTGCAGAAGATCATGATGAATTCATTCAGTTGATAAATGCGGTCAAAGATATTCCCTTTGATCAACAGGTTTTAGAAGATTTTATTCTAGAGAATTCATGGGAAAGCAGAATATCAAAACTCGATTCTCACATAATATTGCATTGATTAGAAGGTATAGGGTATTATCTTCACCAATTAACTCTGGAGGACATTAGTGACACTCCAATCCGAGATTGGTACCGCGCCATTGATTGAACCCCCGCCGGATCGAACCCGGCGGAAGTTAATCCTCACCCTGGGCATTGGCATCTTGATCGGGATCCTTTTGAGTTTTATTGCCACAGTTGTTCTCTATAACCTCGGCTCCTTTGATCAGTTCTACGTCTGTCCAGCCTCGACGAGCGTGGAGGCCTGTCCGCCGGATGACGTGATTCCCCCGGTTTGTCCCACCTGTATGCCGGCTCCAACGGATGCGGCCAAGAGCCTCGATCTAACTCCAACTCCCACATTCACCGCGACGCCGGATATCGGCGCAACAGCAACCGCTGCCTGCGGATCTTTCCAATCGCAATTCCCAGGCACGCCATGCCCGGATACTTCAAACCCATAATCACGGAATGATTCTTGAAGGTATTGTTTGACATGATCGAAGAGCGGCCCCCTCTGATCTTCTTAATACTTGCGCAAGATGAGGCCTCGGTACTGCGGGGCAGTTTGCGCGCCATCAAAGCACAAATGGCCGAGTGTGATCAACTTCACGTGGTGGCAGACCATTGCCTTGATAGGACGGCGGACATTGCCCATGAAGAGGGAGCTGTGGTTCATCTCCGCAACGATCACGGCCGCAAAGGGAAAGCGTCAGCATTAGGCTGGTGGGTACAACGACAAGAAATTAACCCGGAGCAACCCATTGTTATTCTCGATGCCGATAGCGTGATCTTGCCAGGTTTTACTCACCACGTTCGAAGCGCCATGAGCTCAGGGGCAGCAGGAGTACAAGCAACATTGATTGCCTCATCGGAGGTTGATACACCGATCGGAAGATTAATCGCGCTTTCAGAGAGAATGGATCAGGGCTTTTTCGATCGTCTGCGCTCTCGAATGGGCGGCTCTGTCCGACTGCGAGGGACTGGGATGGCGCTGCGCTACGGTGTGCTCGCACAGTTCGCGCCGATGCTGCAGACCAAAGCCGAGGATGTGGAACTGACCATCCTGCTGGCCGCCCATCGTTTTAGGACTTTACCTGCATTCGAAGCGAAGTTGCTCGATCCTAAACCGGATATCCCTACGGGCGCGATGAATCAGCGAGCCCGTTGGTTGCAGGGCCAGATAGATATCGTCCGCAGATATCCGGGTTTGATCCTCAAACTCATGTTTACGAATTTCCCGGGTTTCATACTTGCTGTTTCGTCTTTAATGAAGCCCAGGTCACTCTTTTCTGTGCTTCGTCTTCTGCTCAACGCAGGGCTCTTCGTAACTGCAATTGCCAATCATCGTTCCCCAGCGTTTATACATTTACTTATCATAACGTCCCTCTTGATCAATCTGCCGGAGTTTTTGGCGCTTGGATATGCCATCTGGCGATCTCCAGACCGATTGGCAGATCTTAAAGCGCTTGCCGCTCTTCCTGCTTTCTTCCTGCTCTGGACGCGAAGTGTCCTGCTTGCCAGTATCTCCCGTTCCAATTGGCTACGCGTCAGACCTGTATATGTTTCAACAGGCTCGAATGAAACTGCCCCGGCCGCAAATTAAAGCAAGCTCCCAGAACA
>DAOUDJ010000175.1:0-3240 GCA_034430795.1 Anaerolineales bacterium
TCTCGTTGTGGTTGATGAGTTTAGCGCAGAGGACGACCCTGAAATCGAGGCTGGCTTTTATCTTGTTCAGACCAATGGAGAGACAGAACTCCTACCTCTTTGGGATTTTTTCTCAGAAAAGCTAAGAGCGCATGTATCCTGGCATGAGGAAGCATCGGTTTTTCTGGTAAGGATGAGTAGTGAAATTCTCTCTCTCTCCCCAGAGGGGGATGTCGAATTAATCGTTCCAAGAGTTATTAAGAATCCTAAACCGCTTCCATCAACCGTTGAGGCTTTGTGGATTTGGTTGGATGACGGCACCCTCATTCTCAACGGGCCAGAAACTCAGATCCAGGTACTCTTCCCCAGTGACAGTCACCCCCTTTGGGGACCGGATGGCAGTTCGGTGCTTTTTGTTTATGAAGGGCAGTTGAATGTGGGCTGGCTCGGTGACCTGAGCATCTCGGCAGTAGGGAGCGGTCTGATCGGCAGTCTGCGCTGGATGGGTCCTTGAGGGGACCGGTTCAGGGGAGTAGCAACACCAAACCGATCAAAGTTAGCAGCGCGCGGTTCATGATCATTCTCCACAACCTGCTCCGTCTAACTATGATTTGTTCAATGGAGGCAGGGTCGCAAGCGGTCAGTTGCTGCCTCGACGCGATCGTTTGGTCAAGAGTAAACAATGGCAGGAATAGCAGGCTCAAGCCGTACGCAGGCAACAGCGGTGTTGTTGCTTCTGAGTTTATGCCTATCTTACCTTGCTGCTTAATAGCGGAATTGTGGGACAAGCGAATCTGTGTGTTTTCCTCACGTGCAGCCTGAGACGACACGTCTCCTCTGCATCAACCTTGAGTCGCCTCAGCGAGATGGGTAATTATATGGGAGGGGGGGGGAAATCATCCCTCTTGCTTACAGAAAAGGGGACATTGGAAGAGATGACTCGTTTGCGTGGACCCCGAGCTCTCTTGTAAGATAATGTAAACTTGGGCTAGTCCTCGAGTTATCATCGAGAATTAGGATTTAATTGCAAGATTATATAATCGGGCAACCCTAAAAAACAGAGCTGCCTCATATGCAGGGAGGCTTTATTTTTGATCGCATCCAATCAGCAGGAGGGAACCTGTCATGAGACGTCTTATCCTCGCTCTTACGTTCTTGGTTGCCGCTTGCACGACGAATTCTTTTCGTCCTACCGAATCAACCTCAGAGCCTGAAGTAGCAGCCCCTGTGGCTGAGGACAGCCTGGAACCTGAAGAAGCTACCCCTACCTCACAGGAAGCTGCCACTGAAAGCAACCCTCCCACCAACGAAGAAACAGATCTTTTTGCTAGCTATCCGCCATCCGAATTAAGTCCAGATGGACCTTGGCTTGTTTACTATGATGAATTCTCCCAGATGATGGTTGCTATGAATCAGGATGGGACCGGTCGGACAGAATTAGAAGTGCCGCAGCCTAATCCCTATGTTTACGAAATCCAGGGATCTCCGAAAAAGAGTCTATTTGCCTACATCAGCGGCGATGAAGATTACAGCCATCCCGATCTGGATATGGTCATCGTCGAGCTTCCTAGTGGAAGAATCTTTGACCGGATATCGTTGATCGAACCGGAGTGGCATGAAAATGATTTCCTGGCTGGAGTCGAAAATAAAGACCTCTACTTAGATAATGTGATGCAATCTATCATGGAAAGAAGATCTTTCGAATGGTCTTCAGATGGTCGCTATCTTGCCTACGTCGGTGCGACAGCAGGCCCAAGTGGGGATGTCTACGTCTATGATACGAACAATAATAAGTCTGTTCAACTGACGACGGGGATTAGCCAGGCAGCAGCACTCTCATGGTCGCCTGGCGGTGAGTGGATCGCCCATCTTGCTCTGCATAGTTTCGGCACAGGCGCCGGGTGGAATGTCGATGCCCTCTGGGTAGTCAATCCCACCGGTACAGTAGTCGAGCAAGTGGCGTCTGGGGGGGAAATGTTTTTTATCCAAAAGTGGCTGGGTGATCAGTCCTTCATCATGACGAGATGGACCGCCATTTATGGACAAGAAAATCTATATACGGTCGATATCCAGACGAAGGAGATGACAATATTCTTTGATGCCCCGCTCCAAAAGCGTGCCTTTGACACTGCTGGAAGCGTTGTGGCTCTGTACCTCGAGGAGTATGGCGCGCAGGACTATGGTGTCGTTCCTGGCCTCTACATCCAACCCAGATATGGGGGTACACCTATCGTAGTTCGCGCGGGGGTCGAACCGCTCTCAATTGAATATTCGGATGAAGCGGACCGCTTTGTGGCTGGTCTAGCAAGGGAGACGATCCTGTTCGACCGCCAAGGCGCTGGTGAGGAACGGATTTCAGCTGGCGGTTCAGTGCGAGTCTCACCGGATGGAAAATGGATTGCCATTTACGATGATGGCGAGAACGCACTGCCAGGCGCGCAGATCTACTCTTTTTCTAAGAACAGCCTCATCCCTATAACTGCGCTTCCAGTTCGGGATCTTTTCTGGGAGCTTGATTCGAAAGGGCTGTTCATCACATTGGAGAGTAAAAAGCTATTCTATCTTCCCATCGACACCGGCGAATTAATTCTTGTGGATGAGGTCATGTCGCCATTTGGTGGTTTTGGTGGTATCAAGACTTGGGTCGGGGAATAGGCGTCTGCAATACACTTGCCTACTCCATGAAAGTACTTTGCGATTTTGATGCAACTTACCGATGTACCGATCCTGGCTAGATGCTGTTTTCGGGATGTTGGTGGCTCAATTCGCTCTGTTAAGTTTGGTATGTGGAAATGACGAAGGATGATGCAGGAGGGCGAGATGTATAAATTAAAGCTGAGCGATGATTCAGTGATGTCGAAGCGTATATTCTCAATACTGGCAATCATCGTAATCCTCAGCATGTTCATCTTAAGCGCTTGCAGCGGTACGGGGAGCTGCGTTGGGTCCGGTGGTGATGTGCTATTATCGCCTGTATGCAAAAACGATTGGATCCGAGCCGAGTGTCGTGAATGGGACGAGATGGAAGTCAATGACGCAAGCTGGAATTTTAATAGTCGGACTTGCGAGCGACAAGGTTATACAGATCGCTGCTCAGATGGGAGTTTTCGTCCGCCTGGAGATTGTTAAGACATGGGGCTGTCTATCTCCTCTTCTTGATTATGCTGGCGGGTTGTTTCCTGGGTTGGGCGAAATGGTGAGCGGTAGTGTTATAGGTTAGTACACTCGGGCGCGCTTCCCCATGGCCATCAATCTTGCTTC
>DAOUDJ010000176.1:0-39988 GCA_034430795.1 Anaerolineales bacterium
ATCAGGAAATGACCGCGTACGTGCTCCTTCGCCTGTCGTCCTAATTCCTGTGCCCGGCTTTTATCTTCAAGCAATGCGCATATCTTCTCCGCGAAGCCGTCATAATCATGAGGTTCGAGCAGGTATCCTGTAACGCCATCCACCATCTGGGTCGGGATTCCTCCTACATTTGAAGCAACCACCGGGGTTCCCTTCCACATCGCTTCGGTGATAACAAGCCCAAACCCTTCCCGCGTCGACTTCTGGATCACGACGTCCGAGATGCGCTGCATTACATTTACGAGAATCGGATCATCCCCGCGCACAAAGAGCACATCACCTCGATCGAGGAAATCCTTGGCAACATCCGTCATCGTGGCCAGGATCTTTACCCCCTCCGGATCATCGCTGGCCATGTTATACACAAATATCAAGCGGCAATCGATTTGCTCTTTGACGCGCTCAAAAACCTTCAACACACCTTCCGGGTCCTTCCAGGGATCGAAGCGCGAGACCTGAGTGATAATCGGCTTATCTGTTGGAATCTGATGCTGAGTCAGATAATCCTCGATCACCTGGTCGGGGAGATCCATGTTCTTCGGGGAGAGAGGATCGATGGAGGGGGATATGATATCCTGCTCGATCGCAAGATCGGGGACCTTGTAAATCTCAGACGAAACGATCATCCGGTCGTATTCGACAATGTAAGGTTCTATAAAAGCCCAAGCTTGAGGGTTCGGGTTCGAAATATCGATATGGCAGCGCCAGACCCAAGGAGAGGTATGCTCTATATGACGAATCAACGCGCATGGCTGTGGATCGTGAATGATGACATAGTCGTGATCGAGAAAAACAAAGCGAGCGAATTTCTCGTTTATGAACTTGTAGAGATCTAGTTCCTCTTCTGAAAAAGACAGTTCCTGCCCTTGGAGGGCGTTGTGGAACTTCTTCGTAACTTCGAAGAAATCAGGGATTCCATGCAAGACGCGCCAATCCGTGCGGATCCCCAGATCGTTCATCAGCAGCACGAAACTATCTAATATTTCGGCAACTCCGCCGCCATAGCTGGTGGCGTTCACATGGGCAACCGTGGCTCCTTGAATCGCTTTCGCCTTCTCCTGGATTTCTTCCATGACTGCATCGTCGGCGATCCCGCGATAATCTTCGAAATGTTTAATTCGTCTTTTCATGGATGAGAAACCTCGTATTGATTTATTGGTGTTACTGCTCAGGCTCACCGCTACGATGTTGTTCTGGGGAGCTGAGTAGTTACGATCCTTTTAGATTGGATTCAGCAGCCTGGATGTGAATTAATCGTCCTCTCTTGCGGTCGTGCGAGTCGTTTGCGAGTTTGTCAGCCCCACATGCACCCGCTGGCCATTAGCGGGCAATTCTATCATCAATATCCCACCATTGAATGCGAAATAAACAAACATTGACCGTTATTAGAAATCCCCATCCGATCCAATATTCAATGTTGTGCTTCAGCGCCAGCGGGCGGTCAAAGTGGATAACGGCCAAACTCATCGATCGCGTCAACCATTGCCAGGATATTTTCGGGCGGAACGTCGTTCATGATGGTGTGCACAGCGGCGGCAATGAATCCACCCCCGGGCGCCAGATTCTCAATCACACGTCGTACTTCTTCCCGGACTTGCTGCTGCGTGCCATGAGGGAGGATCTTGTGCGTGTCAATCCCCCCACAAAGGACAATCTCGCGGCCGTAGCGTTTCTTTAACTCCGCCAAATTTGACATCTTCCCCGCGGAGGTCTGAATTGGATTCAAGATATCCACCCCAATCTCAATGAAGTCCTCGATTAACGGGAACACATCCCCATCGCTGTGAAAGAAGATTTTTGCCGCTGTGTGGGCTTTAATGAAGGCGATGTAATCGGCGTGGATGGGTTTCAGGATCTCCCTGTACATCTTCGGCGACATAAGCATGCTCGTCTGTGTGCCGAGATCATCGCCGATCTTTATGATGTCTACGTTCTCACCGAGAGCATCCAGGAAGGGCTTTATAAGTTCTTTACACAAATCCGCGTTCTTGCGGAGCAGCGCCTGCGCGAAATCGGGCTTCATCGCCAGATTCATCAGAAACCGATCCATGCCCTGCAACCCAAAGGCGCGTTCGAAAGGGAAGAGCAGCCAAGGGGTTGCCATGATGGCAAATTCATCAGCCTGGGCAAGCCGCCTCGCCTGTTCTTTAACGTGTGCCACTCGTGATAAATCACCGGCGTCCGGCCAGCCGGCATAGTTTTCGATGTCTTCGATCGTCTCTGCCTCAGCCAGTGGGTGGAGACCCGGAAACCATACTCCCGGTTCGATCTCCACTTGCCCGATCCCCCACGAATCGACGAACGGCGATCCCGGATCGCGGCTGCGGTTTCGTTCTTGGACTTCTGTCGGGTGCGCATCGAGCACGCCACGCACATCGCTCCTTAATCGCAGCAGCATCTCCTCGTCCAGCGCCGCGGCGCCCAATTCGGGCCAATCATAAAGGTAGCGATCTTCGGCTTGGAACCCCTGTATCTTTTTTAATCGACGATAGGCGGCCATCTGTACCCCGGTCGCATTGCTCACCCCGAGGAGGATGGGGACGCGATCAGGTTCCTCGTGGTTTATCGCCGCGAGCACCCGTTCTCGGGATGTCATGGGCATATTTTGTCACCATTATTTACCGTGGCTAAAAGGTTGACCCACCCGGATATCGCACCAACCCATGGGATACGAATTGCGTTATTGTATAGTGACATCATACCCAGAGCATAATATTAACGCCCTTCACTTTGTCATATTCTTGAGCGGCAGATACGGGCATTTGCGAGAACGCAAGCCGACAAGCTAAGATACCTTCAGACTCCGCAGCCCATAAAGACATCGGTGACAGAGAGTGAATAATATGGCAATGATCCACATCCGCAACCTGGAAATTGTTACGCTGAATGAAGATGGAACGCTGCTCCACGACGCCGACCTGGTCGTGCAAGATGGTCGCATCGCACACATCGGCAGCGCCCCCGTTGATCTACAGCCCGATGAGGTCATCGACGGTCGAGGGAAAGTGGCGATGCCCGGATTAATTAACAGCCACTGCCACAGCCCGATGACCTTCGAGCGCGGTTGGGCGGAGGATCTGCCCTTTGACCGCTGGCTGAACGAAAAGATCTGGGTTGGGGAGAGCGCACTAACATCCGACGATGTGTACTGGGGCGCAGCGCTCGCCGCTTGCGAGATGATCCGCTCCGGCACAGTTGCCTATAACGATAAGTACTTCTATATGGACCGCGTCGCTGAAGTTGTGCGCGAGAGCGGTATGAAGGCTGCGCTGACATGGACCGTTTTCGGTATCGGCGAGGAGGCTGAGATGGGCCGCGGCTTAGAAGGAACAGTTGCGTGGATCAAGGAGACGCATGAGTCGGGCGAAGGGCGCATCCGGACATACCTCGGACCCCATTCACCGTATATCTGTCCCCCTGAGTTTCTATCCCGCATCGTTGAATACGCCCACGATCTCGGTCAGGGCATCCACCTTCACTTAGCCGAATCGGAGGATCAAGTCAAGCAATCGCTAGAGCGCTATGGCCTACGACCAGTTCAGCACGTGGACAGTCTGGGGGTCTTCGACGTCCCGGGTGGCTGCGTTGCAGCGCACTGTCTGTCCATTGACGAGGAGGACACGGAAATCCTCGCGGAGAAGCACGTCCACGTGCCCCACTGCCCGATCACCTACATGAAGTTGGCTATGCCCTTCCCTCCACTGGAGGCGCGTCTGAACGCGGGTGTCAATGTATGCCTGGGGACGGATGGTCCCGCATCGAACGCTGATATGGATATGTTCGCAACCCTGCGCCAGACTGCGCTAATCGATAAATATCAGTCGCTCAACTCTGAGATGATCCCTGGTGACACGGCTCTACGGATGGCGGCGCAGAATAGCGGCCGAGCGCTCGGCTTCGACGACATGGGGGTCCTGGAAATTGGCGTGCCGGCGGATCTCATCCTGATAAACATCGACGCGCCCCACATGCGTCCGATCCACAGCCTGATCGCAAACCTGGTGCATTCGGCCAAGGGCGCCGACGTAACCGACGTGATGGTTAACGGACGCTGGTTGATGCGCGGCAGGGAACTGGTCACACTCGATGAGGAACGCATCCTATATGAGGCGGAACAGCATGCTCAGGCGATGGTGCAGCGTGGGATGTCCCAGGTTCGCGAGTACAAAGGGTAAGAATATCTGGTTGCAGCCCTTGCTTTATTCTCTGTTAGGGAGAGTTTATGGCTTACGAGCCGTAACCTTCGCGCTAAAGACCGCCTGGCGGATGGATTCGCTGCTCGTACCCTGATCATCATCCAAGTAATAAGGTTTCGCTTCCCCACTTTCTATGACCAGCGCCACCCGACTTGACCCGTCCTCTACGGCGATGCGCTCTTCAGGATCAAGCTGTTCCATAGCAGCTTCGATTACGGATTCATCCAGATAAACCGGCGTGAGCTTCACATCGACGAAGCCCGCAGACTCGATGGCGGCGGTGTATTCCTTCACGTCCAGCGCACCAGCGAGACACCCAACCCATGCGCTCAAATTGTCTTTTATCCTCTCGGGGAGGGTTCCATCTGTGACGATATCGCTTACGGCCAAGCGTCCTCCGGGTCGCAGCACGCGGTATGCCTCGCGGAAAACCTGAGGCTTGTCCGGACTCAGATTGATGACGCAGTTCGAGATCACTACATCCGCGGTCTCGTCGGCGACCGGAAGGTGCTCGATTTCCCCTAATCGGAACTCGACATTCTCCGCGCCCAAATTTTCTTTATTGGATCTTGCTTTCTCGATCATCTCGGCGGTCATGTCGATACCGATAACACGGCCGGTTTCGCCCACTCGCTTCCCGGCCAGAAAGCAGTCGATTCCGCCACCCGAGCCGAGGTCTAACACGGTCTGGCCTGGCTCGAGTAAAGCAAGAGTAACCGGATCGCCGCATCCCAGGGAGAGTTCGGCTACTTCATCGGGCAAGGACTCCACGTCCGGGCTATCGTAGATCTTCGATACCAGGTCAATATCATTAACGCCCGTCGATGGAGAACATCCGCAGTCGCTCACTGCGGGACCACAGCATCTGGTTTCGCCCGTGTTCTCGAACGAAGCTGCGATGCTCCCGTAGTGCTCGCGCACTTGAGCGCGGATATCTTCACTTTTACTCTGAGCCTTATTCTCGGTCATTATCACTACTCCTTCAATAGATATATTCACATGCTTCGATATATTTGCTCAAAAAAACCTCATTTCTTAAGCTCGACGGGGTGTTCAGGCGCGAAATTTTCAGCCACCTTGCAACATCCCTCCGCCATTTGTTCCTGATTAAGCGTGTACAACACCTGCTTGCCGTGCCGCTCCGATCGCACAAGCCCGGCTATTTTGAGAATCTTCAAGTGGTGTGAAACAGTGGGTTGAGCGACATTTATCTTGGCTACAATATCGTTAACACTTAACAACTCACAGCAGCAGATCGCCATAATTTTCTGGCGAGTCTCATCGGCAATCGCCTTGGCAAACTCAACTGTGTTAACAGATTTTAGCTTCATATCGATATCTATCTATAAGATATTATATCGATGTTCTTCTATATGTCAAGTGGAAATCGAACTGAAGTCGATCGAAGTATGGACCCATTTGGTCCGTAGGATTCAAGGTATTATCGGCGACCGCTCGGCAGGGAACGAATGTCTATGTTCCGTATTGGTTGACTTGCTTATTAGCGATGAACGCTTAAATCTAGCTCATCCCGGCTTCGTCGGCCTCTGGGTTGAGCTCTTGCATCTTACCCGACCCGAGGAAAATGACGCTCTCCGCGAGGTTTGTGGAGCGATCGGCGATGCGTTCAAGATTGTGACCTGCAAATAGCAAGTACAGCCCTCCTGTGGTCATCTGCGGCTGCTCCGCTATAAACTCCATCAGACCACGGAAAAGCTTTTTATATATTTTGTCGATCTCATCATCCATCGATGCGACCTGATGAGCCATAGCTGCGTCGTCTTGTGAATATGCGTTAAGCGCTCGTTGAAGCATCTCGTTGGTCTTCTCAAACATTGAGGAGAGCCCACGCGGTATTTCTATTTGCTCTTCCTCTTCCATGCGTAGCACGATCGTTGCGATCCCGGCGGCGTGATCGCCCATACGCTCGAGATCACCGACCATATTCATCGCCGCGATAACCGCACGCAGGTCTCCCGCCGCAGGCTGCTGTGTAGCAATAAGCGAGAGGCTTTCCTCCTCGATCTCGAAGCGCTTTGCGTTTATGGCAGCATCATCGCTAACGATCTGCTGCGCCAGCACAGTGTCTCGATCTTGCAACGACTGCATCGCCCGGGCAATGGCCTCGCGGGTCATCTCTCCCAGTTGGAGTACATCTTCTTTGAGCGCTGCTAATTCACGATCCAGGGCGGCGCGCAGCGGCAGATCTGTCGGTTGTTCGCTCATAACATCATCTCTCTTCATTTACTCCTGATCGGAACCAACGGGTTCTCTCCACCTTTTCCATGCTTCCCGGTACGTCACTTCGAACCCCGCAATGACACCTCCGCTCTTCTGTTTCAATAACATATAACCGCAAAATCAAACGCCTCGGCAGAACTCCCTGCGCCTACATTGTAATCCGACAACGCGAAACTATTCCTGTGTTCCTTCAAATTACCGTGGCCCGGGATAAAGCCGTCCCGGGTTGTCAGGATAGTAATGGTAAACTCGAGGCTCTCGATACAACCGGATGAGATCATCGCCAGCCTCCGAACCGCAGCTGCATGTGATTATTAGGTCACTCTCCCGGAAAGGCTCCACCAATGGCAGCAACCGGGCGTATTCGAACCACTTTTGTGTGTGAACGATGATCAAGGCATCTTCCTGAGCGATCTCCACCAAAGCGTCCATGGGCTCACGCGTGATCTGGTACAGGCCTCGCATCCCCCAAACCCGAAGAGGAATATAGAAAACGATATTCATTATTACAAGTAGAGCTACTATGCCAAACACCGATAGCCGACGCCAGCGCACATCGCCGTGCCAATCGCCCAACCAGCCGCCCAACCGGGCTATACCCGCCGCGCAGCAAATAGCCAACGACGGTAAACCCTCGTAGTAATAACGGGGGCCATACAACCACGACCCGGGCCAGTACATGCCGTAGGCTACGACCAGACTTACAAAAACAGCGAGCACAAGCTTGCCGTCCCGCTTGGGGCATAACACAATCAACCCAAAGGGGATGAATAGCCAGGAAAGATAGGGCCAACCGAAGAAGTCGTGGAGACCGGCACTCAGGTTGAAGCGCGTGTTCTGTAGCGCCCAATAGAGATTGTGTCCACTCTCGGTTATGCCGATATCGGGTCCAAAACCCAGACGATCATACGGCCACCACAACGTGTAAAGATTGCGAAAGGGACTGCCGCCGAGCGCCCACTGCCAGATAAGGAGCAGGCTGGCGACAACACTGGTCACCAGCGCCAGAATCAGCAGCTTCCTTTTCTCCCCGGGCTTCCCTCTCGCCAACAGATAAATTCCATGCAGAGCAAACGGGGTTGCAACAGCAACCGCCGTCAGCGGGCGCGTAAGCGCCAGCAACCCCAAAGACCCTGCCCCGGTAATAAGAGCTAACCCATCAGGAGCCCGCTGTTCTCTCAACACTCCTCTCAGCGGAAAGCTATCCAGCCAGGCCAATTGAAAAACAAGCGCCAGACACAGACTCAGCGTGTGCGACAAGAGCGAGCCGGAGAGCATGAGAAACATCGGGGAACTCAGTGTCAGGAACTCCGCCAACAGACCGACGCCACGCCCGAGAATCTTCGTCCCTAACCGGTAGATAAACCAAAGAGACAAACCCGCCAACAGCGAATTCACAAACCAGGGAATATTGACCCGGGCCCCGATCGACAGAGCCGCCGGCCAGCCCGGCGGGTATTTTGCAAAGCGCTGCCCGTCATGATCCACAACGAATGGAACAGGAAACGCCCTGGGAGTTTCCGGCGATGGCTGCGAGATCTTACCCTGCGCCATCACCTCCGCCTGCCACAGGTAGGCGAACTCGTCCTCGATATGGGGGATGCGTTCGAATACATCATCAGAAACCCAAGCGGCGATCATCAATCCGCCCAGGGCGATGAGCAGGGCAAGAACGTCTAGAAAACGTTCTTTTGTCACATCACATCCAATCGTCGATCTGCGCCGACGGATCGCATAATCTCCAAGGCGTCGTCATGCAGGTGCCCATTCGAAGCGAGCACGCCAATGTTTTCAGTCAATCCCCGCCCGCAGGCGAAATCGAGCGGGTTTCCGCGCAGGTCTGTCACTTTCCCGCCGGCCTCCTCGACGACGATCGAGCCCGCGGCTTGGTCCCAGATCTTCTCCACATAGCCCGGCTGCTCCGGCGAGAGCAGGCGGAAGAGCAAATCGCCCTTGCCCGCAGCCATGAGCGCATATTTCGCCTGGCTATCCATGAGCACTGGCGAATGCGCTGTGTCCAGACGCTCTAGAATCTGCTCCAGTTTCCCCGAGTCAGTATGGCCGGACTCAAATGAGCGCAGCACCCGCGCCTGCCCCGGGTCAGTTATCGTAGAGACCGAGAGCTTCCCCAAAGACTTCCCATCCATCGAGAGCGCCCAGCAGCCCTGACCTCGAATCGCGACGACGACCACCCCCTCGCCTCCGATCTCGGGTTCGATCTGATGATTCAGATTCGGGCAGCCCAACGCACCGACGACAACATAATCCGCCTCGAACAAAGCCAGCGCAGTCACATATTGATCGCCGCGTAAAAAACCCTTCGTGCCGTCGATCGGGTCAAGGGTCCAGAACCGATCCGCTGTCTTCCCATCCCCATGATCGATCCACCGACAGACATCTTCCGGTCCTACTCCTTCATGAATGCGGGCAACATACGCCGTCACGGCCTCAAGCGTCTTTGCACCCTCAGCCGTACGCAGGGTTTGACTGGCCTCCTCCGCTATCAGCGGATCCTGCGGATAGGTCTCCTTTAATGAGCGGGCGATTACAGCTTGGCTGGCGAAGTCTGCCACCGTCACAGGAGATCGATCCGATTTCTTCAGCGCTTGGGTAATCATCTCGCCCTGAATCTCGCGGCAGAGCTTCGCCGCTACACTCACCACCCGGGCGGCGAACCTCGCTTCCTCACCGTAGGTCTTGCCCATAAATAGATCTTGCATAACCTCACCTCATTTTTCATCCCAATAGATTCCTCTGCGGTACGTCTGCGACGCTCTTTGGGCTCGCTTACCCTCCAACCCCAGAGATAGACCTGTTTCTTTACGGTACAATTTTATGCAACTTATCGCCGGAGACACGCCCCATGCATCGATTCGCCCTGCTATTCGGATTCGTTTTGGTCACGAGCTGCACACGCCTGCCACCCGCGACATCACTCCCATCGCTGACGCTTGCGCCCACCTTTACGCCGCCAGCGCAACTCTCAGAAACCACACCTACCCGCCGCATCACGCTGCCCGATCCAGCGTCGGCCGCCTGGAAGGAAGTGCTCTCGGGTTTCACTCGACCACTCGCCCTGACGAACGCTGGCGATGATCGGGTTTTCGTCGTTGAGCAACGAGGTTTGATCTGGGCCGTCGATTGGAGCCAGAACAACCCGCAAATATTTCTGGATATCCGTGATCGGGTGAACGACCGCGCGAATGAGCAGGGCTTGCTGGGGCTGGCCTTCCACCCGGATTTCTACGAAAACGGCCGCTTCTTCGTGAATTACAGCGGCGCCAGCGGTGAGACCATTATCGCCGAATATCGCGCCGAGACGAACCACATCGGTGGAAATCGCGAGAGCGAGAGGGTGCTGCTGCGAATCGACCAACCCTATGCCAACCACAACGGCGGGGCGATAGCTTTCGGACTGGATGGTTACCTTTATATCGGGACGGGCGACGGTGGCTCTGGCGGGGACCCACTCGGCAACGGCCAGCGGCTGGATACGTTGCTGGGGAAAATACTGCGGATCGACATTGATACGGGTGAGTCGTATGCCATTCCGCAGGACAATCCCTTTACAGATGGCGGCGGGCAGCCCGAAATATGGCTCTACGGCCTGCGAAACCCCTGGCGGATTGCTTTCGACCGAACGACCGGTGATCTCTTCATCGGTGACGTCGGTCAGAACCAATGGGAGGAGATCAATTTTCTACCTGCGGACTCGACCGGCGCGATAAACTACGGCTGGAATCTGCGTGAGGGTGAACACGATTACAACGGCGGGGACGTGGATGGTCTGGTCGATCCGATCGCGGAATACGACCACAGCCTGGGCTGCTCGGTTACCGGCGGCGTGGTGGTTCGCGACCCAAGCCTTCTGCCCTGGCAAGGGGTATACCTGTACGGAGATTATTGCAGTGGGCAGGTCTGGGGTTTAATGCGCGATGAGCGCGGCTCGTGGTTGAGCGCACCGCTTTTCGAAGTCGCAGGGACGATCAGCTCTTTCGGGGAGGACCACGCAGGTCGGGTGTATCTTGTGGACCACAATGGTGCCATTCTCCGACTGGAACCCGCACCCTGAGGAAAAAATAGACCGTGGTGTCCATCATGCTCGCCGGAATCATTCACCCGGACCCCTGCATGCCAACATCACGGCCTATGTTGTGATAACCCTCTCGCTCAACGCCTGTGCCTAAGCTCCAATCTAACCAGCCGATTCTAAAAGCTGAAGCTGGTAGATCTCTCCCGTTTGTCTTTCCAGGGTGGAGGTAAAGGCGCGCAAATGATTGTAGGAGCCTTTTAGAAGATTCTGGTAAACCAGAAGCACATCTTCATTTTCGGTCTGGGCGATATAGGTCTCCAGATCGAGGATATCTACCTCTTCCACCAAGGCGCCCACACGTAGTGCGTCAGCCAAGGACTGGCTTCCATCTTCCATCAACTGATCATACAGTGCCTGCAGCTCAGGATTGGTGAACACACCCACCGCTGTATCCGCCGCTGGATCCGGAAGACCATACCGCTCCAATAGATCTGCGACGGCGCTCATGTGTGTTTCCTCGGCTCTTGCGATATTATTAAAATCTTGATACCCCATTGTTCATAAAGCATCAGATAGACGTCCCTGGCCAACTTTTCTTCCTCGCGCATGAAGCTAAGACTATCCGCCTCGGCCTCGCTCAGATCTGTAGTTGCGATCCCGCTGAATGCGTGGTCCAGAGCGACCGTATCTACTGATGTAGTGCTATCTTCATCGACTATGGTGATGTCTTCCACCAGCGCGGGAACGTCCACGGTTGGAGAAACTTCAGGCGTCGCAGTGCTGCATGCAGCCAACGCGACGGCAAACAATCCGATCAAAAACAAACCTGTACGTAAACCTTTTAATTTATTCACGATAGACCTTCCTCATATTCTTGGTCATTTCACTTTCATGACTCTTTTGATGCCCAATTTATATCCTGAGCATTCGAATATGCGGTGACGTTTATGTGAATATCTAATGAATACGCGGGCAGGGTATACCTGTCACACTCAGTCTTCTATCGCTCGTGTTAAGCGTGGCACGCGGGATTTATTGTTGTTGGACAGCCGGACAAGTCTTATGGGGCTTCTTAAGAAAACAATCGATCTGCAGCCGGGGTGTGTTCAACACTTTCACAAACGCCTGAAACGTATAGAGTTGGAATAATACAGAAGGTCTTGAGTGCCTACTTTCGAAGCCCAATCCAGAATCGGGGCAAGTAGCGAGGGGTCCGCCTAAAATAATCCTCAACACCGGGCAAACGCATCTTCAATTCCCACTCTTCGAGTTCGATGAGCAGCGGCGAGATGATTGCCCAGGCCAGCAACCATACCCAATTCGCCGGGCTGTTCGTTAGAAGTGCGAGTCCAAGGGCGATCGAACCAATCCCTACTCCCATCGGACGGCGCAGGTAGTCGTACGGGCTTTCCGTAACTAACCGTGCCCCGGGCCAGGCATAGATGGTTTGTCGCGCCAACGAGATCACCGACCAGACCAGAAGAACCCCTCCGGGCACTACAATCAACATGCCGATCGCCTGGAAAATTACCGGGGGAGGCGGGCGTTGGGAAGTCTGTACAGATGCCGCCCAAATAAATGACCAAACAAGACCGATCGCGGACAGGGCCGAGAGGATTCCGGCTAGCCCCCAGAGCCATTTCCCGACCGTGGGTGCCATCCGCCGAACGAGGGTGGCGCTGAACTCGGCCAGGGCAGCGGCGAGGAGTGCGAGTACGAACGGATACGATGAAACAAATTCAACCATCAAGTTCTCCGCTAACGTAAGAGTAGGTACGCTATCACAGCCAACAAGCCCAAGCCCAGCGCTGCTGAAAGGCTCAACCCCGCACTCAATACCCACATGGCCAGTGTCGAGCGCAGCGGGGATTTCTCAATAACACCGACGTCAACCACATCCTGTGAGCGTGTAGTTGTGATGAAGCGGGGACGCAGGAGGAAGATCGCAGCCAGGACAACCACAATGAAAGAAGTCGGAGGTACAAAAAGCAGGCCTGCCCGCACCAAGCTTTCCAGCGGAAGACGGCTGATCACGCGCGCGAATCGTTCTGGCTGAACAGTATAGAGCGCCAATGCCGCCAGAGATCCCAACAGAGCGGGAATTGCCGCGAACAACACAACGCTGACCGCATAGTCTATCAAGAGTCTGGGCTCTTGTACCTCATGAGCGAGCCGCGCCTCAGCATCTTCAACCTTGTCGCGTTTTACGTCTTCTTTCCCTCTTTCTAAAGAAAACAAAAGTAGCACTGCGATGAGAGCGAGTGCAAAAAACATCCAGGGCAGGAACGGTGTAGCTGCGCGCAAGTATGTCTCGCCCGGGAACGGTTCGATCAGACGATCAAAACGGGAAGGTGAGACGAAGGAAAGCGCCCACACAGAGAGGGAGAACATAAACGCAGGGAGTGCGGCGATCAGCATCAGCATCCCCGCCGTTCTTGCGACGGGCAGGCTGCGCTTTCGAGGCCGGATCTTTACAGGCTGAGTTTCGGTCTCGGCGCGCGGTTTCTCCACCGCGTAGAGAACAGCCAGGACCACAATCGCAAACAGCGTCGCCGGCGCGAAGACAAGCGCCGTCCGGATGAACGATTCCCCGGGGAGACGCGCGATCAAGCTCCCGAAGCGTCCGGGAGCTAAGTAAAACAATGCCAGAGTCGCGATGGAGAGCAGCAGCATCGGCACCGCCGGGAAGAGAACCAACGCCGCAACCACGCGGGTATACGGCCATGGCTGGCCGTGACCAACCATCCGCTGTTTGCTATCTATAGGAAAATTATGATCCATCGCTGCACCTCAAGATCGCACAACCGGCGAAAATCACCGCTCTGCCCAAGTGATTCTGTGCCCCACGCGACAATCTCGCGCCGAGTCTAACAGGGAATACCGGAGGGGTCTACACAGTTTCTATTTGACAATAGAACGTTTGTTCTATATAATCGGCTTGCCAGCATTTTCACCGCCGTCCATTCTGCGGCGCCAGGGAGTCAATCGTGTGGTTCGAGCGTAGGTCCCGATCTTCCCGTCGGGAACGCAACTGCGAGGAACAAGCCCCATCACCACCCCGCCAAGGTGGTGTTTTCGGATCCCCCCGGCAACCCGCTAAACGGCCTCCAAAAAATGCCGTACTCCCTCATCCACATTTGACAGTCGAGGTTAGCGCTGAGCTTTCTACCCGCCTGCGCCGCGCCGCGCGCGCCCGCGCCCGCTCGCCGGAGATGCTGGTTAACGACCTCCTGGAGCGCGGGCTGGAGCAGGAGACGCTGCGGGTGCACGCAGAACACGCCCTGGCCTCGCTCACCCCGCGCGAACAGGATGTGACCTGGCTTGCGGCCCGCGGGCAAACCAATCGCCAGATCGCTGACGCACTGGTGATCTCCTCCGAGACCGTCAAGTCTCACGTACACAACGTGCTCATAAAATTCGGCTTGCGCAGCAAGTCCGATCTGCGCCTGCTGATGCTCGACCTGGGCATACGCTGGTGGCAGGACGACACACCATAAAGCGTCTTCGCTTTAGTGACCCTGCGGAGCTCGCGGGGTGCGCCCGCCGGCGTCGCCGCGGACGACAGCCTGCACGCGCAGCACTCACCGAGAAAATCGGCGCTGTACAGCCGAGCAACCATCGCTAGCCCACGCTTTCTTACTGCAAGTCGTATCGAAACGTGCCGAAGAGGGTTTTACTAGCAGGGATCCATCGCCACCGATAATGCACTATCTCAATTCTTGAAAGGAGTTTTTTATCATGCTTATCGATCGCATCACAAAAGCCTTTATGTTCAACAAAGAGGTATATAGTGAGGTCGAGCACGACACATCGTTCACGACGACCGCCTGGGTCATCGTCGCTGCCACCGCATTCCTTAGCTCGCTCGGTTCACAATTCGGCGCGAGCGGATTCGACCAACCCGTTGCCGGTATTACCGGTGCGCTGGTCGGCACTGTTGTTGGGATCATCGGCTTCGCCGTCGGCACGGCGGTTATCGCCTGGGTGGGCCAGGCCGTCTTTAAAGCCGAAGTCACGTTTGGTGAACTCGCCCGCACGCTAGGTCTTGCGTATGTATGGCGAGTTGTCGGTGTGCTCAGCATCGTCGGGGCGTTTTCGCCAGCGCTCACTTGCGTCACCGCTCCCATAAGTATTGCCGCCGCGATCGCCGGGCTCTTCTCCTGGTTCATCGCCGCCAAAGAAGCGCTCGACCTTGATTGGACACAGACAATCGTGACTGTCATCCTAGGGTGGGTCGCTATAATGGCGATCGCCTTCTTCACCACCCTCATCCTGGGGATACTTGGACTGGGGGCAGCGGGATTAATGGGCGAGTTTGGTTAGAAACCTCCGCTCCGGAAGTTAACGTTTCAAGAAGCAGCGCGGCCCGTGATGGGCCGCGCTGCTTCTTATTGTCGCCACTAAGAGCACACCTCGACCTGCATAGTCGAACAATTACACAGTGCTTCAACCACAACAAATCAACTACTCGTTCCTGTCTGCCCTTCCTTCTCATCCACGAAATCAGGTTGGTTATATTCCCTGCTTTTAACCGCTCCTTTTCTTTATATCTCCCGGATAAATACCCGATGGTTCTTGTAAGCCTCGCCGCCCACGTTTTCCAAATCATGCCTCATTTGCACCGCTGACTCAGCTACCTGTGTGAGATCTGCGTGCTTAAAACCGAACTCGTGGATGGTTTTCTCCATTTCGGAGTACAGGAGGGCATTGCCGCCGCGTCCCTGAAATTCCGGGAGGATCCCGACGCCGTTCAGCGATGCCCATTTTGTACGCTTCATTTCGATCAGGATGTCGAGGATGCCAAATGGAAAGAGCCGCCCTTTGCTCCGCTGAATAGCCGCGGATACGTCGGCAAAACCAAATAGAAAACCAACCACATCCTCACCATGGAGGATAATTTTTATCAAGCGCGGGTCGGCAATCGCCAATATTTCACCGACCACGTAATCGATCTCGCGCTGGGAGAGTGGGTAGTACTCCCAATTATTGATGAACGTATTGTTATAGGCCTTGCCGATGCGCGAGGCCCATTTTAGAAGCTCACGCTTATTCCGAAAACGCTTCACTGTGAGCCCACTGCGTTTTGCTGCGCGCTCCGCGATGCGGTGGACGCGTTCGGGCAACCGGAATTTCGCCGCGCTCAGGTAACAGGAAACAAAATCCACTTCTTTGCGGAAACCCAATTTTTCAACAAACTCGGGATAATACGGCGGGTTGTAGTTCATCATCGTCATCGCCGGGCGGAATTCGTACCCCTCGACCAGCAGCCCGTAGCCGTCCAGAGGTCCAAATCCCTTTGGCCCAACAACCTGGTTCAGCCCTCGCTCCTTCGCCCACTCAAAAGCCCGGTCGAAGAGCGCGCCTGCGACTTCAAACTCCTCGATGCACTCAAAGAAATAAAACTGGGCTTGCCGCTTTTGGTGATATTGGTTGTAGGGCTTGTTCTCAATGACGGCGATCCGCCCGACATCCTCACCATCCATCTCTGCCATAAGAAACTCTACATCTGAGTGCTCATGAAAGGGATGCTTCTCCCGGTTCAGTCTGGTTTTGATATCCATAATGATGGGCGGAACCCATAGTGGATGTCCTTCATAGAGACGAAACGGCAGGCTGATGAAACGGTTTACTTCTGCTTTCGACTGCGTGTCGATACGTTCAACCTTGATCATGTTTGCCTCTCATCCCGGACACTTATGATTGTAGCACTCCAAAAAACCATCTACAATCTACAGTAACTCATATCCTGGAGAGCCTTTGGCATGCTGTCCCGACTCTTGCGTTGGGGATTCAACCTATTATGCGCCTTGCTTTCAAACCGCGAGGTCAAGGGCCTCGAAAATCTCCCCCCTGACGGCCCATACATCATGGTGATTAATCACCTGAGCTATTTCGACGCCCCCTTTGCCTACGGGCTGCTCGGAGGCGAGAAGGTAACCGGCTGGGCTGCCGAGAAGTACCAATGGCACCCCCTATTTGGGCCGATCCTGCACATGGCCGGCGGCATCTTCATCCAGCGCGGCCAGGTGGACCGCAGCGCTATCGCCGCCGCCGTACAATGGCTGGTTCATGGCGGTATTTTTGCTATGGCTCCGGAAGGGACGCGCAGCAGAACAAGCTCGCTTGCGCGCGGCAAAACCGGTGCGGCTTTCCTGGCCAACGAAGCATCTGTTCCCATCGTCCCCATCGGCCTCACCGGCACCGAGAAAACCCTACAAGCCTGGCGGCGACTGCGACGCCCGCTGTTCACCATGCACATTGGCAAACCATTCACACTTCCTGCGCTCGATCCAGAAAACCGCTCCTCCGGCTTACGCCAGAACACCGATGAAATCATGTGCCGCATAGCCGCCCTGATCCCGGCTCAATATCATGGCTACTACGCCGACCATCCGCGTCTGCAGGAATTCCTCCGGCCTACAACATCCTAGACTCGCTCAACCATGTAGCGCCCTGTTTATAGATTTTCACGATACGTTTTACTGCCCCCATCCCCCGCGCGGGTGACGGGGATATCCCCCGCGCGGCTCCACCACAGGCGGGATTGCCCTCCTGACCAACAGCGATACACTATTAGCACGTTTGTTCTGTCAGGGAACCTTCTACTCTTCCCCGTTTGCGCCAGTGCGCTCCATTCACGCACGACTTGTGCGAACGGCAGCCAATATGTGCACTGCGCTTGCACCCGGGCGCTCTTTTTTTTCGGCGGATCCAGGGGGTCACTAACCCTGAAGAAAGGCTCAGCAATGCAGCGAGAACTGGTACCCCTTCCTTATTCTGACCTACCGCTCCCCGTCGCCGATCCGGCCATGCTGGAGGCGCTGCTCCAACCGCGTCTTTCCCTATTCTGGGGCGCACACACGCCCACACGTGCCCTCTTGTCCTACCTCACGGTCCTGGCCGCCCGCGGCCATCAAGTGCGCGTCTTCGACGGTGGCAACCGCTTCGACGGCTATTTCGTCGCCCGTCTGGCACGGCATCTTAGTTCCAACCCGTACGCCACGCTAGAGCACATCCGTCTTTCACGCGCCTTCACCTGTTTCCAGTTGGCGGAGTTGGTTAAAACCGGGCTGGAGACGCAGGAAAGTGACACTGTCCTCGACGCGGATGCGGGAGCGCCCGGCCCATCCGTGTTGTTTGTGCTCGACATGCTTACCACCTTCTACGACGAGAGCGTGTCCCTGAGCGACACGGAGCGGTTGCTGACAAACACAATCGCACATCTAAAGCGGCTCGCTTCTGCCGGGCCGGTGATCGTCGGGGCTCGCGAGCCGCGCGTCCTTGTCAAAGAACGTTGGACTCTGCTCGACCGTCTCCAGATCGCCGCCGATGCCGCTTGGTTGCTGCGATCCCCCGAGGACCCTGGTCGAGAGCAATTGAAGTTGTTTTAGAGACGGCATCGATAAATCAGGAGCACCCGCGGCGACTATGGGACGAACCCTACCATCCATCACCCAGGCTTTTCTCCAGGAGCAGCAATCGCTGGCCCGTTTCCGCCGCGCCCTGCGTCGGGAGGACCAGCGCGCCCTCGACGACCTACTCGGCTCTTCGCGCCAGCATCTGGCTGCCGCAGCCTACGCCTCCCACCTTCTACCCTTCGAAATCATGCTACTGGCCATGCTCGTCGAGCAGCACAAGCAGGTGCTACACCTGCAGCAGGAGATCGAGGTCCTCCAATCGACACTGCGCGACACCCCCTCCGCTGATGGCGCACAATTACTCGATGATGGCGACAGGGAAAGGGAACAAGAGGGATGAACACCCTCTTCGGTTGGTTGTTCGACGTCTACCCTTCCGGTGACGGGATGACGGTTTGGGTGATCGACCCCGACGGCCAGAGCCACCACCTGCACGACACCTTCACCCCAACCTTCTACGCCCACGGGCCGCGCCAGGAACTGCGCTCGGTGTGCCAGATGCTGCGCAATCGTGGCGCACCCGTCACGCTGCGCCGCACTGAACGCATCGACCTTTTCCTCGATCGCCACATCGAGGTGCTCGAGATCGGCGTCCGCATCCCCGACCTGCTTCCGCGCCTATTCCGCCAGGTGGCCGACTTCCGCCCGAATCTGACCTACTACGACGCCGACATCTCGCTCCCGCAGCGGTACGTCCTGCGGCGCGGGATCTTTCCGCTCGCCTATTGCTCCATCGATAGAGATGGGCGTCACATTCAGCGCATCGAAGCACTCGACTCGCCCTGGGAGATCGATTATCCGCTTCCGCCGCTGCGCACAATGAACTTGCGTCTTTCGGGCGAGATGCAAAATCCCGGACGGGGTTACCGCGGCGATTTGCTGGTCGAAATTGAGGGGAACACCTTCCATTTTCCGCGGGCGCACAGCCGCCGCCTGGTGCTCGGCATACGCCACCTGCTCGAGCACTACGATCCCGATGTGCTGATCAGCACCTACGGCGACAACTACATTCTCCCCCGCCTACTCGAGCTGTCTCGCCACTACGGCATTCCTCTGCCGCTCAACCGCGATCGCGGGAAGAGCGTACTGCGCAAATCGGCATCATCCTACTCATCTTACGGCCGGGTGGTATTCCGCAATGAGCAGCATCTACTCTTCGGTCGCTGGCACCTCGACCGCCAAAATGCTTTCCTGGCCAACGACTACGGGGTCGACGGAATTCTCGAGATCGCTCGCCTCTCGGGCCTGCCACCACAGACCGTCGCCCGCGTCTCCACCGGCACCGGCATCAGCGCTATGCAGGTCGCCACCGCGCTGCGGCGCGGCGTGCTCGTGCCGTGGCAGAAGCGGCAGCCCGAGACACTCAAAAGCGGCTTGGACCTGCTGGTAGCCGACAAAGGGGGGCTGGTCTACACGCCTATAGCGGGGCTGCACGAACACGTCGCCGAACTCGACTTCACCGCCATGTATCCGAGCATCATGGTGCACTTCAATATCTCGCCGGAGACGGTGGGGGCAAAGTGTTGCGAGGGCGAACCGATCCCCGAGCTGGGCACACCCATCTGCCGCCATCGCCAGGGCCTGGTGCCCGAGACGCTCGAGCCGCTGCTCGAGAAACGCAGCCGCTATAAGGCGCTGATCCGCGAGCTGCCCGAGGACGACCCGCGGCTCGAGGCCTACCGCCGCCGTTACTCGGCTCACAAGTGGCTGTTGGTGACCTGCTTCGGCTACCTGGGATACAAGAATGCCCGCTTCGGCCGCATTGAGGCCCACGAGGCGGTTAACGCCTATGGTCGTGAGGTGCTGCTGCGCACAAAGGAGATCGTCGAGGAGCGCGGCTTCCGTGTGCTGCATCTCTATGTCGATGGGCTCTGGATCCACAAGCCGGAGGCGAGCGGCAGGCCAGACTACGATTCGCTCCTGAACGAGATCCATGCCGAGACTGGCCTGCATATCGGGCTTGAGGGGGTTTATCGTTGGTTGGCATTCCTACCCTCGCGTACCGAGCCGCGCGTGGCGGTCGCCAACCGCTATTTCGGCGCTTTCGAGGATGGATCACTCAAGGTGCGTGGGATCGAGGCCCGCCGCCGCGACACACCTCGCTACATCAAAGAGACCCAACTCGGGATGCTGGAAATCCTCTCCCGGGGGCGCGATGCGGCCGGCTTCTGCGCCGCGCTGCCCGAAGCCATCGCCTTCGCCCGGCAACGTCTACTGTCCCTACAAGCCGGCGTGGTCCAAGCCGACCAGTTAGTGATCACCCACCGGCTCTCGCGCCGGCCCGAGGAGTACACCGTGCGCACCGTTGCGGCGCGCGTTGCACATCAACTCGCCGCAACCGGGGTTGAGTTGCACCCCGGCGAACGCATGAACTTCCTGCTGGTTCCCGGCCCAGAGAAAGCCCGCGCCTGGGAATTGCTCGAAGGGCGGGTGCCCTATGACCGCGAGGCTTACAGCAAGTTGATGTTGCGCGCCGTCGAAAGCATCCTGGCCCCCGTAGGCGCAGATCGATCGACGATCGAAATGTGGCTGCTGGGGAACGCTGGCTATTGGGGTCCACCCGGTGCGCTTCCGCCACCTGGCGTCGACATCGGAACACCACTTCTGGCGCGCGGCCGGGTCCCCTCACAGGTCGGAATCCGCGCCCCCTCGGCATTGAACAGGCAATGGAGCGACCTCGTCTTGCGCCGTGAGGCACTCCTTCCTGCGGCATAACCAGCTCTGTTTCGCTCTACCTGATCCAGCCTTACAACATTTACACGACATCTTGAGCTTGTCCGGTCTTGACAGCTTCAATAGACGATCTTCACACCATCTTCACGCTTTCCCAATAAACTGGTGCGTGACAGAGCCTGATTCGAAGCGTTCGCCGTCATTAAGTAGGGAGCCAAGGGAAAAGTTGCTCTTTTGCCTTATCGAGACGGCCCTATCAGGTAAGATATGGCCTTGGCGAACACGACAGATGCCCGTATCCTAGCGAGCACGAAACCGTCATATAGGTAAGTGATGGCGTCTAAGGAAGATCAGTGGCTGGAAGGCGCGCGCCGGCTGGACGAGAGCGCACTAGCAGCAATCTACGACTCTCTCCGCCCCGAGCTATATAACTACGCCTGCCGCCTCGTCGGGGATACAGAAACCGCCGAAGATATTGTCAGTGATGCTTTCTTCCGCTTCTTACGCGCCTTGGGCGCCGGTGGAGGTCCCAAGGATCACCTTAGAGCTTATCTTTACCGGATCACCCACAACCTTGCGGCAGACCACCACCGCCGACGAGATGAACCTTTAGAGAACCCAGACCTGGAAGTGCAGCGATCACCTTCAGCGGAAAACCCCGACGATGTTGTCGAGCATAGCCTCGCACAGGCACAGGCTCGCGAGGTGCTGTGGCGATTAACGCACGAGCAGCGTCAAGTGATTATGCTGAAATTCTTCCAGGGATTGAGCAACGAAGAGATCGCCGCAGTGCTTGAGAAACCAGTAGGAGCGGTGAAATCACTACAACACCGAGGGTTAAAGTCTATGCGCAGAATCCTGGAAAATGATTTTGCTTTTACGGAGGGCTCGCCATGAGCAAAATAGAGGATCGTGTAGATCAAGCAGCATCCAACTATCGCGCCGGTAAGTCAATCAAAGATCCTGATTTGCAATCTCTCTTAGAGACGCTGGAACTATTAAAACCATTGGAAGACATCCCCGCCCCGGATCTCGTACGCTCTCAGCAATTACGCCAGGCGTTTCTGACACGGGCAAAAGAGACGCTACCCGTATCTCTACCCGAACTTAAACGTCATAAAGGGTGGAAAAACATATTCAAAAAGGAGCGTTCACCCATGTTTACATTTGTCCGTATTTTGATCTTGCTCGCTGTCGCATTCGGCGGCACAACCGCAACCGCATTCGCCGCACAAGACAGCCTGCCTTCCGAAGCGCTGTATCCAATCAAGACGTTTGTGGAGGACGTCCGGCTGGCATTAACGTCCGACCCCGAAGCTGAAGCTGACTTGCTGCTGCAATTAGCGGATGAACGCATGGAAGAGATTGCCGCCCTGAGCGGGCAGGGTCTTCCTATACCCAATGAGGTCGCGACACGACTACGGGAGCACCTCGACCAGGCATTACAAGAAGCGACCAAGCTTGGCGACGCCGCTTTACTTCAGCTCATGGAGCAAATTCATGTGCGCTCTCAAGAGCAGATACAACTCTTAGAGAAACTTCGAGAAAATGCCCCCGATAAGCCCGAGGAAGCTCTGGAACTGGCAACACAGGTTATGAATAACCTCCGTGTCGCTGCCGAGGGTGCCCTGGAGGACCCAATAACATTCCGGCTTCACCAAGGCGAAAATCGACTATCAGATGCGCCCGATCAATCTGGCATGGACCCGTCCTACGAAAACAAGGGCGATGAGCAAGGTCCAGGGGGAAAGAGCGCTGGCCGAAAAGGCTCCGACAATTAGGACGCCACGACAACTCCTTAGGGATCAGAATAAGCAATCGCCACACAACTAGCGCATATATAACGCAACCGTTGGCCCATCAAGCTCCATCCGGTCCAGGCCAACGGTTGCGTCTGTCTATATATAAAATATAAAGCGATGACGCCTCGTATCTCGTGGAGATTCACATAATAAGCGGATCTTTTACGGGGACCATTCATGCCCGGTCTGTTGACGAACCGCCTTCTGTCATGGTATCATCCGGCGGCCTTGAGACCGCTCTACTATGTGCTGGGCGGCTTATGTTTTTTCTCGGAGGAACACAAGATCAGCGCATCACAATTTAGAATAAACAATCAAATTCGGGCTAAGAACGTACGCCTTATCGGCTCCGATGGTAATAATATCGGCGTAGTACCGATTGAGGAGGCATTTGAAGCCGCCAAGACTGCAGATCTCGACCTGGTCGAAATTGCCCCCAACGCCGACCCGCCCGTATGTCGGGTTCTCGACTTCGGAAAATTTCTATACGAGAAATCGAAGAAGGACCGTGAGGCTAGAAAGGCGCAAACCAAAGTTGAGATCAAGGAAGTGCGGCTGCGCCCGAAAACGTCCGATCATCATCGGTCGTTCAAAGTTCGAGATGCAAGGCGTTGGCTGACGGAAGGAAAGAAAGTCAGAGTGCGTATTCGTTTCCGTGGGCGTGAAATCACATTTCCCGAGATCGCACTCGATGATCTACAAAGCATCGCGGATGAACTATCTGACGTCGGTATGATTGAGCAATCCCCGACGATGGAAGGGCGCACGATGCTTATGACCATAGCGCCGAGTAAATCAAAGCAGTAGCCAATTTAGGCAAACAAGTTCGTGTCGATGTCCCCGTGGGCAAGCGGTATCGTCCGCGGGGTTTACGCCTCATAAGCTAGTCGCTAAAGAACGAGATTGTCTTTATTAGAGGAGTAGGATTGTGGCTCGTAAAGCCAAGAAGAAGGGAAAATATAAGCTCAAGACGCATAAGGCAACCGCCAAGCGCTTTCGTTTAACGGGTTCCGGGAAGCTGATGCGCACCAAGGGAAACAAGAGTCACCTGCGCAGAAAAAAATCCGCCCGTGCCAAACGGATGTTCTCAAAAATGCTTCCTGTAGAAGCGAAGGGCATCGCCAAGCGCGTCCACCGCTTAGCTCCCTACCTGAAGAAGTATAAGTCTAACCCGAACGCCCGTACGGGGGGCTCCTCCAAGTAGCCCACCCATTGTTGTGGCTGTTGAGTGCATACAACTGGTGCCTTAGAGACATCGGCGCTCAGGGGTCCACAGGAGAGTGAAACGTGCCACGAGTTAAAGGCGGTACCATCACACGCCGTCGCCACAAAAAAGTATTAAAACTTACCAAGGGAATGTACGGCTCTCGCAGCAGCTTATACCGTCGCGCCAACGAGGCTTTGCTTAAGAGCCTGTGGTATGCATATCGAGATCGTCGCACCCGCAAACGCGATCTGCGTCGTCTTTGGATTGCCCGTATCAACGCCGCCGCGCGTCTCAACGGAACCACCTATAGCCGTTTGATCTACGATCTGAAGCAATCGGGGATTGGCTTGAACCGGAAGATCCTCGCCGATCTTGCAGTTCGTGATCCAAAGGCTTTCAGCGAAGTCGTGAAGACTGCAGCCAAACGGTAGCGACGAATTCCTACCTCGTTCATAAAAGGGATGCATATGCATCCCTTTTTTGTTTATCTTTAGAGCGCTCCTCCAAATAGTGTGGGTGACCAAGCGGATTTACAGTACCCAGCCACAAACCCTAAATAAATCGATAGGGGCTGTCAAATGTTTCTTAGAGACGGCCCTTCGAAACGTAGCGCCGGATCGATCGTTGTCAGGGGGTATGCTCCACGCTACGCTTCGCGCAGCACTCCGTAGGAGCCATGATGCTTTGCGAGGGCAGACTACTGCACCCATGTCCCCCTGTCTTGTCCTTTCCGCTTCGCTGCAAAGATGCTTCGCGAGGGACAACAGGGGGGAAGAAAAGAAAAAGCGATTCATCACCTTTGCAAAGGTTGATCTACTCGTTCATACGCGCAGACCTCAAGTACGCAGGCTGCGCCTGCGTCCGGAAGCAGAGCTTCCTCACTCCACATAGTGCAGAAGGGATGTAGGCAGACCCTGGTTAGATCAACAATAGGATATTGAGGTCTCAATCGATGTATGACCCGTACAAAATGGTTCCAACAAACACTAGATCTTACAACGGAGGTATGCAGGGTTATGTCACCTTTCCACAGCAAGATGGAGAAGAACCCTCTTTGGTAACTACTCCGGCCCCGCGTGGCATTGTCACCCTGATGAGTGATGCAACGAAGATTCTCGCCCATCCACGGTGATATTACCGGCAATCCCGAGGTTCTTCGCTCCCTACGATTGCCTAGAATGACCCTGAATAGCTCCTATCTTTGCTGGCTTTCCTTGTGTCCTGCATACCCAGTGGCGGTGGCTGACCGCGGTGATACAATCAACCGGAAGTAGAATGGCAAAGTTCTGTCGGGGGTGTTGTATCACGACACTGATTTTGGAACAGACGCTACCCCAAGGGCAAAAACTCCGCATAATCCACGGCGACATCACCGAATCGCACGTGGATGCTATTGTGAATGCCGCCAACGCTCAACTCAAGCACGGCGGCGGCGTTGCCGGGGCAATATCCAGGCGCGGCGGACCACAAATTCAGATTGAGAGCGATGAATGGGTCCGCCAGTACGGACCGATAACTCATGAGCAACCCGCAATCACATCTGCTGGGAGCCTGCCCTGCCGTTACATCATCCACGCCGTCGGTCCCATCTGGGGACATGGGGAGGACGACCAGAAACTTCTGAATACTGTAAACGGTGTCCTGATGCTCGCGTCCGACCATAACCTCGCCAGCCTTGCTCTTCCGGCTATCTCCACTGGGATCTTCCGTTTCCCCAAGGAGCGTGCCGCCCGACTAATCGTCGACGCCATCATGGACTTCTATCAGAGAAACCCCAATTGTTCACTGAAGACGGTAGATCTCACTTTATATGACGAACCCAGCGTTGAAACCGTCGTCGCCGAATGTAAGCGGCGCTGGCAGACGAACGGTGACTCGAAATGATTACATCAACATCCAATCCACGTGTGCAATGGGTGCGAACGCTGCAAAATAAACGCCGGGCGCGCAAGAGCGAAAGCCTCTTTATCATTGAGGGCACTCGACTTGCAAACGAGGCTACTTCCTCCCGCTCACCCGCTAAACTCGTTTTATACACGGACGCAGTCGAGCAGGGTGACCAGCGTCTAATAGAGGAGCTGATCAATCTGGGAGCAGAGGCCGAAGAAGTCTCTGAGCGGGTTATGAAAGCCTGTTCCGACACTGAAGCCCCTCAAGGGCTTCTTGCAGTTCTCCCCATTCCCGTTTCTACGCCCCCTGACAATCTGAGCCTGGCACTCATCGCAGATCGTATTTCCGATCCAGGAAATCTCGGAACGATCTTGCGTACTGCGCTTGCCGCCGGCGTCGAAGCCGTGTTCCTCAGCCCTGGCACAGTCGACCCCTTTAACCCGAAAGTTGTGCGCGGCGCCATGGGAGCACATTTCCATCTTCCCATTATCCAAGAGCAAATCTCTGAGATCGAGAAACGTCTTCGCGGAATCGATGTGTGGGTCGCTGAAGTTGGCTTGGGGCCTCCATACTACGATGTGGATTGGAACAAGCCATCTGTAATCGTGATCGGAAGCGAAGCCCACGGCCCCAGCGATGAGCTTCGTTCCATCGCCAAAGGCTGTACGCACATTCCCATACAAGATGTGGCCGAGTCGCTGAACGCCTCTGTCGCCGCTGCGGTCATCCTATTCGAAATTGCCCGAATGCGAGGAGAAGAATGAGAATTCGTGCGATCACTGGCTTCATCGATCCTGGCTGGCCAATCGATACCGAGTTCGTCGCCAAAACAGCCCATTGCCTGAAGAGCTGTCGATCGGCGCTTCAGGACGCCGGCTTTGAGGTCCAGACTCTGCGCATCGCCACGCCGCCGCCTTCGGAAATGTCAACCCCTGTTGCTCCTGCAGATCGACCAGACCTGGCACGCCGGCTTGAAGCTGAAATTTTCATTCAGGGAATCGACTATGCGGCGATAGGACCCGCGCTACCCGATGAGCCGGATGGTTTTCGTATCCTGCCAAAAGTGTTGGATGCAACGGACACCGTTTTTTCCTCTGGACTCTATGCGGATCCAACAATCGGCTTATCGCTCACCGCGGCGCGGGCATGTGCCCGAGCCATCCGTGAGATATCAATAATACGCGATGACGGCTTTGGGAACTTACGCTTCGCCGCACTGGTCAATGTGCCCGCGGGTGTCCCCTTCTTCCCCGCAGCATATCACCGCGGCGGACCACCCTCACTTGCGGTCGCGACCGAATCTGCCGACCTTGCGGTTAGCGTTGTTAAAGACGCTCCCTCGATCCAATCGGCGAAGAAACAATTGGTCACGGCGATCGAGACGCATGCGGCGAATCTAGTCCGAATCACCGATGCCAGCGCACGCGACCATGACTTTCGCTTCCTTGGAGTCGATTTCTCCTTCGCCCCATATCCTGAAACACGGCGTTCGATCGGTACGGCGCTCGAGACAATCGGAGCCTCCGCGTTCGGCCAATCGGGCAGCGCAGCAGCGGTAGCCTTCCTGACCGACTGCCTTGACAGCGCCCGATTCCAGCGCGTGGGCTTCTGTGGACTCTTCCTGCCCGTTCTAGAGGATACCGTCTTGGCCTCGCGCGCCAGCGAAGGGATCCTGACGATCTCCGATTTGCTGCTCTACTCCTCTCTTTGCGGAACCGGCCTGGATACAATCCCGCTTCCTGGAGATGCGAGCATTGAAGCATTAACCGGGCTTCTACTTGACATCGGCGCAATCGGCCTGCGCCACTCAAAGCCACTTACAGCACGGCTTATGCCCATTCCCGGAAAATCCGCCGGTGACGCGGTCCATTTTGATTTTCCCTACTTTGCGGGCAGTCGTGTTCTTCCACTCCCTGAAGCGCCTCTCACTGGCCTTCTCGATTGCTCGGACACACTCGACATCGGTCCCCATATATCCGAATGACTTTCTATCCACCTTATAGGCGATACGACCGCAACCGCGCGGAAAAGAACAATATCCTTGCTGGCTATACCTAGGGCGATTAGAATCGCCATGTTGCGAATATCCTGCCTGCCAGAGTTGACGGACCGCCCCTGGGAGCACAGCTTGCATTCGCTTTCCATCACGATCGCATTGATGGGGCGCTCGCGACATGTTCGTGATGAGCAACACAATACCATCGGGCGAGTATACGAAAAGGGCATATGTTAAACTCAAGTGCCCCACTTAAGTTGAACCGCTCTGACTGTATTCGGCCTACCTTGAAACTATAATGGTCACATATCGCCATGGACCTGTCTGAGAATTTAAATTCATCCCAGAACGAAGCGGTCACAGCCTCCTTGGGGCCGGTTCTGGTACTTGCTGGACCAGGTTCCGGGAAGACACGCGTCCTCACCCACCGTGTAGCCCATCTCATCACCGCAATGGGGGTAGCGCCAGGATCGATCATCGCGGTTACATTCACAAACAAGGCTGCTCGAGAGATGAGCAAGAGGGTGCAGGAGCTGCTAGTAGATGACACGAAAGCCGGGGATGGACAACCAAATCTGGGCACCTTCCATGCTCTTTGTGCACGCATCATCCGCCAGGAAGCCGATCATCTGCCGCTAACGCGCGACTATGTGATCTATGATGACTCCGATCAACTGTCCTTGGTTCGAGAGGCAATTAAGGATTTACGACTCGATCCCAAACAGACCCGGCCGGGGCGCATTCTCAATGCAATCTCCAAAGCTAAAAATGAACTGGTCGAACTGGAAGACTACGTCACCGACACGTACGCCCACGAGATCGTGCGCCAGGTGTATGAGCGCTACCAACAGGCTTTGCTGGCGAATAACGCTTTAGATTTCGATGATCTGCTATTCTGGGTTTTTCGCCTGCTTCGGGATCACGATGATCTACGGAGCGCCTACCGGCGCCGTTTCCAACATCTGCTCGTTGATGAGTTTCAGGATACCAATACCGCACAATATTCGTTGCTGCGTCTATTGGCGGGGGAACATCCAGATCTATTCGTCGTCGGCGACCCAGACCAGTCAATCTACCGCTGGCGAGGTGCCGATTACCGCAATGTGCACCGCTTCCAAGAAGACTACCCTCAAGCTCGTACGATCCTTCTTGAGCAAAACTATCGGTCAACGCAGACCATTCTCGATGTCGCTACCGCCGTTATCGACCACAACCCTGGACGTCAACGGAAGCGGCTATTCACAAATCGGGGTCCCGGGACACCCGTCGTCCTTCACGAATCCTACAACGAAAACGATGAGGCTGATTTCGCTGTGGAGATCATCTCGACCTTGACGCTGGCCGGCGAGGCTGACCCCAGAGACTGCGCCGTGATGTACCGCACCAACGCTCAGTCCCGAGCCTTAGAGGAAGCTTTCCTGCGCGCCGGCCTATCCTACCGAATCGTCGGTGCGCAGCGGTTCTACGGCCGCCGAGAGATCAAGGATCTGGTCGCATACCTGCGCCTGATTCACAACCCCGTCGATCGTGTCAGCCTGTTGCGGGCGCTAAACACGCCGCCGCGCGGCATCGGCGCAAAAACCGTCGAGATCTTGCTCGAGAGCTCCCGGCAGCGCGGTGTCGATCCAGCGGAGATCCTTTTCGATCTTGCCCGCGAAAAAGATTCGCCCTTGACGGATATCTTCAACCCGCGCGCCCGACGCGCGCTGGTAAGCTTCGCCGATCCTTGGATTCGTTGGATCGAGATGAAAGAGAAAAGCGGTCTGGTCGCGCTCATCGACCTCATCCTAGAAGAGACCAACTACCGGGCACACATCGATGATGGAACAGAAGAAGGTGAAGCGCGTTGGGAGAACATCCAGGAACTGCGGCGGGTGGCGTATGAATATGAAAACGTAGACCTGGCATCGTTCCTCGAAAGCATCGCCCTCATCTCCGACCAGGACACCTTGTCTGATGAACAGAACGCACCCACTTTGCTGACCCTGCACGCAGCGAAAGGGCTGGAATTCCCGATTGTGATCATCATCGGGTTGGACGATAGAGTCCTGCCTCACCAGCGCTCCTTCGATGACCCGGAAGCTATGGCAGAGGAAAGGCGCCTACTTTATGTTGGTATAACGCGCACAAAAGACCGCCTGTATCTCCTGCGCTCATTTCGCCGCCGTTTCGCTGGTCCATCCACTTTGAGCGAACCCTCCCGCTTTTTGCACAATATTCCACCAAGACTCCTGGATGGCGATCTTCTTAGCGCCCAGAACTGGGAACAGATATCCTATAAAAAGAAGACCACCTGGGATCTGTCCCCAACCATCCCGCTCGAGCCTCGATATCGACCGGGAATGCGTGTTCAGCACAAAGTCTTCGGCGAGGGCATCGTCCTGTCCACCAAGATTGACAACACTGATGAGGAAGTTAGTGTCGAGTTTGAGGAAATTGGAACGAAACACCTCGACGCCTCGATAGCGCATCTGGAAATTCTTGATGGTTGAGTTTTTTGAAGATGTAGGGAACAATCTATTCAGGTCATCTTTCTACTATCCATATCTATTTGTAACCTCAGTGGAGATAAAGATATGAATATCTTCTTAACAGGTGGAGCGGGATATATTGGGTCCGCCGCCGCCACAACTCTTTTACAGGCTGGACATTCAGTGACTATTTTCGACTCCCTGGTCACCGGGCATAGCGAAGCCATCCCGCACGAGGCCCGATTTATCCATGCCGACCTCGGCAACCGTGCCGCTCTTGATACTGCATTAAACGCAGAGCAATACGATGCCGTGATGCATTTCGCCGCCTTTATTGAAGCCGGTGAGAGCATGATTAACCCCGGAAAATATTTCCACAACAATTTGGTGCTCTCGGTGGGCTTGATCGAGGCCTGTGTTCGCGCCAAGGTGAAGCGTTTCGTACTTTCTTCCACCGCCGCGGTATATGCCTCGAGCGATCAACCCCTATCGGAAAAGTCGCCTCTTGGTCCATCAAACGTATATGGTCAAACCAAGCTGATGATCGAACAGACTCTTGAGTGGTATCGCCAGATACACGGCTTGCGTTTTGCCGCGCTGCGCTACTTCAACGCCGCAGGCGCTCTGCCCGGTCGTGGCGAAGCACATCAGCCCGAAAGCCACCTCATTCCACTTGTCCTGCAGGTCGCCCTGGGCCAGCGTCCCGATATTAATATCTTCGGCGATGACTACCCCACACCGGATGGCACTTGCATCCGAGATTACATCCACATCGCTGATCTCATCGATGCTCACTTGCTCTGCTTAGAGGCGCTCGACGATCAAGACCGTCTGATCTACAACCTTGGAAATGAGGCTGGTTACTCCGTCCGCGAAGTCATCGAAGAATCCCGGCACGTAACAGAAAAAGAAATCTCGGCCCTTGATGCCCCCCGCCGGGCTGGCGATGCCCCCCGGCTCGTTGCAAGCTCCGAGAAAATTCAGCGAGAACTCGGTTGGTCGCCTAAGTACCCGGAACTCGAGCAGATCATTGCCAGCTCCTGGGAATGGCACAGGTCCCACCCACAGGGCTACAAGACACGAGCCGGGCAATAGATCACGGGTGTATAATCGCGAGGTGAATTCCCCGAAGGAACGTGCGGTTGAAGTGCGCTCTCGTCTTCTGAAGACATATGGCCAGCCGGTCTGGCGCAATCGATTGCCACCACTCGATGAGTTGGTCTCCACAATCCTCTCTCAAAACACAAACGACTCAAATCGCGACCGCGCTTTCAAAACCTTACGTACAAGCTTCCCTACCTGGGAGGAAGTGCGTGACGCGGAGCCGTCCAGTGTTATTGCAGCCATTCGGTCCGCGGGTCTTGCCAATCAAAAAGGACCTCGTATCCAGCTCGCCTTGCAGCAGATTACCGAAGAAAACGGCGATCTCAGTCTGGACTTCCTGGAAAATCTGCCGCTTGAACAGGCGAAGGAATGGCTGCTTCGCTTCAAGGGAGTCGGTCCAAAGACCGCGGCTATCGTGCTGCTTTTCTCGCTCGGCAAACCGGCTTTCCCTGTAGACACACATATCTACCGCCTGACAGGGCGTCTAGGTTTACGTCCCGAGAATATTACCGCCGAGAAAGCACACAACCACCTCGCAGCACTTTTCGATCCGGCGATGTATTATGATGTTCATCTCAACCTTATCCGTCATGGGCGCGAGATTTGCCATGCCCGTTCCCCACAATGCGAGCGCTGCTCATTGAGCGATATCTGCCCTTTTTATCAATCGCGTTCCCGGGAAAGCACGAATGAGTAATTCACCAAAACAAACGGAGCCCACCGAGAACTTGCGTAAGGTCCGCCGCGCACTGGAGACTCTTTCTGCAAATTGCGAAGGGTCACAAGCTACAATCGCCCGCGATGCACTGAACGATCTTGAGCAGGTTGAGCAACACCAGGGCGCAGGTGAACAAGCACGTCTGGCTGCACTCTTTAAAGTCTGCCGTGCGCTGGGATCATCTCTCCAGCTTAGCGAAGTGCTGCGCGAGACAATGGATTCGGTTATCCAACTAACGGGCGCAGAGCGTGGTTTTCTGATGCTCGCCAACCAGAAAACTGGCGAGCTCACATTCCAGGCAGCACGTAACTTCCAACAGGAGAACCTCAATAAGAACAAAATGGAAATCAGCCGTTCGATTATCCAGGACGTCATCCGTTCCGGCGAGGGGGTTTTAACCACAAACGCGCAGATCGACAACCGCTTTTCCAAACACGATTCGATAACCCTCTTCGCACTCCGCTCCATTCTCTGCCTACCTCTCCAAACACACGGCGAGGTTATGGGTGTCATCTATATTGACAACAAGATCAAATCCGGCGCCTTCAATGAAGATGATCAGGAACTTCTGGCTGTTATCGCATCTCAAGCAGCAATTGCGATCGAAAATGCGCGCCTCTACTCCCAGGTAGATACTGAATTGGCCAAACGGATATCTGAGCTGGAAACGCTTCGCCATTTCGATAAGGAACTCAACACCGGCCTTGATTTCACGCGCGTTTTAGAACTCACGCTGGAATGGGCGTTGCGCAGCACGGAATCAGAGGATGGCTGCATCGGTCTTGTTGACAACGTCGGTTCACTGTCCATCCTCGCCGGCGAGTGTGCAGATGGTTTAATGGACGCGAGCGATCCGCGCCTCGCTCCAGCCGTGCATCAAGGTCAGGCTGTTACATTTCAACAGGATGGTAATTTCAATGCCTTGATCGTGCCCGCCCGGCGCGAGGAACGAACAATTGCACTCATCGGAGTCAGGCGGAGGGAAAGATCCTACTCCAAGGAGGCGGAGAGTTTTCTCTTCAGCATCGCCGAACGCGCTGCCCTCGCAATCGAAAATACGCGCCTTTTTGATGCTGCCCGTGCAGCAGACGATGCCAAATCGCAGTTTATCTCGATCGTAACTCATGAACTAAAAATCCCAATGACCTCGATCCGAGGATATGCAGACCTGATCAAACAAGGTACAGCCGGTCCAATTACAGATCAGCAAATGGAATTCCTCGACACAATTCGCTCCAATGTGGACCGCATGGCCACTCTGGTATCGGACATATCCGATATATCACGAATTGAAACCGGGCGCCTCGCGATCGACCTTGCGGCCATCCCGATCGCGGACTACATCCATGAAATTGCGGCGGGTTTTCGACCACAATTCGACGCCAAGAAACAATCTTTGGCGTTTTCCATCGAAGATGGCCTTCCGATGGTACAGGCTGATCGAAACCGTTTGGCTCAAATCCTGACCAACCTGCTTAGCAACGCCAACAAATACACACCCGAAGGCGGCTCCATCGCCATCACTGCTTCGCTCTCCAATGATTTCGTTCGAACCGAAATACGCGACACTGGCATCGGATTAAACGACGAGGATCAGGCGAGGCTCTTTACACAGTTTTTCCGTTCCGAGGAGCCGGCCGTACGGAATGAGATTGGTTGGGGCCTCGGTCTGCACGTAACCCACCGACTCGTCAAACTTATGGGCGGCGAAATTGGCGTTCAGAGCAAACCCGGTGAGGGCAGCACTTTCTGGTTCACGCTTCCGGCGAGAAAACAAAACATTTGAAACCCGACATGATGAGCAAAAAACAAAAGAGTGACCGCTATCGCCTGCTTCTCTACCAAGAGATTGTAGGCCGTCATGCACGAAAAGCTCTCCTCCTCTCATTTCTTTTCCTCGGTTTGTGGATTCTCGTAGACAGAGACGTCGCTTACTGGCTTGATCGCTCGACACAGCGTTGGCTCTTCGCTGGCGGACTTGTCGCCCTCGCTTATTGGTTGTTTGCCCGTTTTGGCCCCATCCTGGCCTATGCACAGGCCCATCACGCCCACCTTCGCCTTCAGACCCCTATTTTTCGCCTGAACATTTCCTACCGCCGTATCATCAACACTCGCCCGATCGTTTTCGGCAAGTTGTTTCCTCCCGAAAGCATGCCTCATCGTGACCGGCGCCCCATGAAACCCTTCCTCGGTGCCACCGCTCTTGGTATTGATCTGCGCGGCTTGCCACTGCCTCCCTGGCTGCTCCGGCTCTTTCTGAGCCGTTACATGCTGGCAAACGACCAAATCGGTTTCGTCCTGCTTATCGAGGATTGGATGCGCTTCAGCACTCAACTAACGAGCCTGATGGGTGAATGGCGCGCTTCGCATCAACAGCGACCGCCAAGCCCGGGCATCGGTGTCTCCGACCTACTGTCCGATTGACCACCCCCGATCATTGGTTCCGATCACTCACTTTGACACGTCACCGCGCTGAGGTCTATACTCGCGTGTGATTCACTGAACCGATTAAGGAGAGAGACATGCCGCTCATATTAACTTGGTATGGACATGCCGCCTTTGGGCTCGACGTAGATGGCATAAAGCTGCTCGTGGATCCTTTCCTGAACGAGAACCCCGCTGCGGTTATCAAAGCTGATGAGGTTGATGCGGATTTCATTCTCATCTCCCACGGGCATGGCGATCATATCGGGGATGCTGTGGCAATCGCCAAACGCACCAGTGCCCTCGTAATTAGCACTTATGAAATTGCTTCCTGGTTCAAGAACAAGGGCATCGAGGCGCATGCTCAGCACATAGGAGGAGGTTTCCACCACCCCTTCGGTTACCTCAAGCTGACCCAGGCTTTGCACGGATCGATGCTCCCGGACGGTTCTTATGGCGGAAACCCGGCTGGCTTCCTGCTCACAACACCGGGGGATGAGAAGCTCTACCTCGCCTGCGATACGGGACTTTTCGGCGACATGCGCTTAATCGGGGAGGAGGGAATCGACCTGGCGGCTCTGCCTATCGGGGACAACTTTACCATGGGCCCTGACGACGCCTTGCGCGCTGTCAAGTTGCTTGAGCCAAAACACGTCATCCCGGTGCATTACAACACCTGGGAGCTTATCGAGCAAGATCCTAACGCATGGGCAGAACAGGTAAAGAACGGGACATCGGCGACTCCACACGTCCTTCAACCCGGCGAGAGCTTCCACCTTTAAGACTCGTGAGGCTCTACCGCGATCAGCGGTAACCTCCCTGATTTGGGCGATTCTCATATGCAGAAGACCCTCCACTGGCGCGATCATATTTTCATTAATATCTACTGGCTCGGTTTAAGTATCTCCGCTGGCGTAATCACCCCTGTTTTACTCCCTTATCTCGTCACCTTATTCGTCGTCCACGATCAGAAAAACACTTACCTTGCATTACTGCGCGTCGCTGGCCTTGCGGTCGCCATGCTCGTGCAGCCTCTGGCGGGGATGTTTAGCGACCGGAGCACGCACCGCTTGGGCCGCAGACGACCGTTCATCTTTTGGGGCACTATTCTCGATCTAGCATTCCTCTCGATCATCGCCGCTTCTGTACTGTTCATCGGATCGCCGCTGGATCAAACGATACGACCGCTCCTGGGTTTCTCCGCCGCATTTGCCGTTTTGCTGCTCGGGCTCGTTCTCCTACAAGCTTCCTCCAACACCGCACAGGGGGCTCAGCAAGGCTTGATTCCCGACCTTGTCCCTGAAAATCAGCGCGGTACATCGTCAGGAGTGAAATCGTTGTTCGAGATCTTGCCGAGCTTCCTGGCAGTCTTCATCGGCCCCATAATAGACTCTGGCCGGATTTGGCTTGCAGTCGGCATAATCGGCGGCGCGCTTTCACTGACAATGCTCCTCACAATGACCTTCGTGCGCGAAGAGCCCTTACACGAGAAACCCAAGCGGCTCAAAGGCTCCCGCTATTTGCGGATCCTCGCACTCACAGCGCTCTTTGTCGGCGTTACGCAGGGTGCTGTTTGGCTGGTCCGCACCGGAGGCCTATTCCTCAGCAGTCGGGATGTTTCTGCCGAATTACAGATTGTCTTGATGGGATTATCCGGTTTAATTGCCATGGCCGGATCGATACTCGTGGGGGTTTATTTTGGTGCGCGGGTGGGAATTGGTGAGGAGGCTCGCTCAAACACTCCCTTCATCTGGTGGGTCATTAACCGTCTGCTCTTCCTGGCCGCAGTGGGATCGATTCTTGGTTTCTTCCAGTTCTTCATCAGCGATGTCATTCACGTCGAGAACCCGGCAACAATGACCACCATCCTCCTTGCCATTGTGGCGCTTTTCTTGATCCCTTCATCTCTAGGCGGCGGATATCTTGCGGACCGGATCGGACGGAAGCGGTTGATCGCTTTTGCCGGTTCGATTTCAGCAGCCGGGACTCTGCTTTTGCTTTTCTCACGAACAATCCCAATGGTGATCGTCAGCGGCTGCATCCTCGGCGTGGGAGCGGGCACATTCCTGGCTTCCAACTGGGCCCTCGGCACAGATCTGGTTCCTCCCAAAGAGGCAGGGCGTTACTTGGGTATCTCCAATCTCGCCGGTGCTGGTGCGGGGATCGTCGGTGCAGGAATCGGTGGACCCATGGCAGATTTCTTCAACCGGATACAACCCGGTCTTGGATATCTGGTGATTTTCGCCATCTACGCAGGTCTCTTTATGCTCTCTGTGGTCGTCTTGCGCGGGATCCCCGATTCCAATAAGTTGCCAGGTCAATAACTTTCTTTACAGAAAGAATTCTCACCCCTGCTCCTCTTTGAAGTCGCTTGGGGAATCGGCATCACTCGTTGTACAATCAATCAAGACGCCCTATTAGCGCTTGGAGGAGACATATGATGTCCAATGACGAGCGTATCGGCGAGATTACCCACTACTACCACAAAATTTCGGTAGCCGTCATCAAACTAAATAGGCCCCTGCATGTTGGAGATAAGGTGCATTTCCTCGGTGCACACACCGATTTCTTGCAGGAGATCCACTCAATGCAGATCGAGCATGAGGTTGTCGAAGAGGCGAAGGCTGGCGATGAGGTCGCCGTGAAAGTCGATCAGCGAGTTCGGCGCAGGGATACCGCCTTCCACCTAGCGGAATGAAGGGCGCACACCCCCCCAAGATGCTGGTTTGATTGAAGCTTAATTATTTGGGGATTCAGATAGCGGCATCGCCCATCGCCACATTGATAATGCGAATTACGACTCCAGCGGCAGTGCAAGAGTGAACGTTGCGCCCTGGTCTGGACCCTCACTCTCGACCCAGACACGCCCTCCATGGGAATCGGCAATCGCCTTTACGGTGGGCAACCCCAATCCCAAACCATCATGCTGCCGAGTCAGGTGATCTTCCACCTGGTAGAAGAGGTCAAAGACAGTTTCCAGTTCATCGTCCGCCAGTCCGATCCCGTCGTCGCGCACGCGGAGCCAGGCCTCATGGCCATGATGTTCCAGGGTCAACCATAGTTCCCTTTCTTTCGGCGTGAAGCGGATTGCGTTATTCAGTAAATTGGTTAGGGCCATCGTTATTTTCGGTCCATCGACCATCGCCTCGAGCGTTTCGGTGGGAAGATTGAGTTTGATCGTCTGCCCTCTGGCCTCCGCCAATCCAAGAACTTCCTCATACGCCATCTGAACGATGTGCTGAAGCGACTGCTTCGATAAGACCAGGTCTGCTGACCCTTCCTGTAGCATATCCAAATTGGTCATATCTTCGATCAAAACTCGCATTCGCATGGCGGAATCGAGGACCGCATCCGCGTGTTCAGAGACATCTTCCCCTGTCAATTCCTTGAGTAACGATGCGTTGCCCAAGATCAAGCCTAAAGGCGTGCGCAACTCATGAGAGGCGATGGCAATGAAATCGGTTTTTAATTGATCCAGCTTCCCCAGCGCATCATAAGCCCGGTTGAGCTCCTCGATCTGGCGCGCATTGCTAATCGCCACCGCCGCCAACGAGGCAATGTTCGTCAGGGTTTGCAAGTCTGCTTCATCAAAAATCCCCTGGCGCTTGTTTACCGCTTCCAATACACCCGTCACCTCTTCGCGGATCCGTAGCGGCACACCGATCAAGGAACGCACCGAGAAACGTCCCCCCTCTTCAACTTCGGTGTATAGTTGCGTTGTGGCACCCAACTCGTTAAGAATGAGTGGGCGATCCTCACGAAAGATCGTTCCCGCGATTGACCCTTCCCTCGGTACTGGAATTTTCTGAAGTTTCTCTGGATCTGCATCCGTCGCTGCGGCGATGTATAGATCACGGGTTTTATCACTGACGAGTAGAATTGAGACAGCCTCACTCTCGACTAGATCGGCAGCAGATCGGATGATGAATTGAAGCAAGCGGTCGAGCTCTAGCGTCGAGTTAAGCGTGACGCTGATCTCGACCAATCTAGATAGCCGAACAACCATTTGGCGGAGACGGTTCAATTCATCCTGAGTCGGAGTATTCATCGCTATGTAAGTTTATGTCAGCAAACCATACTTGTCTACAAGACCATTGGCGCTCATAAGCGATCGTTGTATACTTCATAAGCTCTTTAATCTCGCGTTCACACAATAAGGAATACTCCCCATGAAGGTGTCCTGTCTTCAAGAGAATCTGGCCCATGGATTAAGTATCGTGTCACGTGCGGTGGCGCCCCGGAGCACTCTTCCAGTACTGAGTAATATTTTGGTGGCAACCGACAACGGTCGGCTGCGCCTCTCGGCAACCAACCTGGAATTGGGAATCAGTTATTGGATTGGCGCGAAAATCGAAGAAGATGGCTCTACAACGGTGCCAGCGCGCACTTTTGTCGACTTGGTAAACACACTTCCGAGCGACACCGTATCCATGGAACTTACCATCCGTAATCAAACCTTGAACGTGCGCTGCGGCTCTTTCAACAACGACGTCAAGTGTATCGACGCCCAAGATTTTCCACCTCTACCCCCTTCCGAACTCGATGATGGAATGACATTAGACGTCGAAAACCTGCGCTCGATGATCCAACAGGCGACTTTCGCCGCATCGATGGATGACGCCCGTCCGGTCCTAACCGGCGTTTTACTCGAAGTCGAAGATGATCAGACGACGATGGCGGCAGCTGACGGTTTCCGCCTCTCGGTTCGCACCGCCCAACTCTCTTCAGGATCTTCCAACCCAGTCAGCGCCATCATCCCTGCGCGTGCCTTGAGTGAACTAGCTCGCATTATTGGCACAGGTGATGAAACAATCAGCATGATACTGCCGCCCAATCGTGGGCAGGTGATCTTTCGCGGGACTGATTTTGAACTCGTCTCACAGCTTATCGACGGAACCTTTCCAGATTACCACAGCATCATCCCCACAACCTACGCTACTCGAAGCGTGCTCTCAACTAACGCACTTCTAAAAGCGTGTAAAGCTGCCGATATCTTCGCCCGAGAAGCGGCTCATTCTGCTCGTCTACGCATCACTCCTGGAAGCGACCTCGAGCCAGGAACAATTGAAGTCTCGGCAACAGCCGCCGAAACTGGATCAAACGAGACGGTCGTCGATGCCACGATCGAGGGCGAGGCAATAGAAATCGCCTTCAATGTGCGTTTCCTAGTGGACGTCCTGAGTGTGATCGATACGCCCAACGTCGCCATTGAGACAACCTCAGCATCCTCTCCCGGAATAGTGCGTCCCGTCGGTCGTGACGATTTCCTGCATGTCATCATGCCCATGCATCTTGGGCGGTAACCAGACTCTCGCTTTCAAACTGCTAATTGTTTACAAGGTTCTCGGCAGCTATCGAGGGTCTTTGTAAATACAACATCTCCCGTTAAAATCAAACATAGCCATCAGGATATTTAACCCAGAGACTGATAATGGCCTTTGATTTCTCTGAATTCCCGAAGGTCCTCTCGCTGTACCTGGCGCTCGGTCAATTCCCTACCCTCGCTCCTCAAATTAGGAGGCGGGTGCGCCAGGAATTGTTTCAGCGCGGCGTGATCACGCCAGAAGCGTTCGAGTCTGAGGTTCGTGAAAAAGCCATTCACTCACAAAAACGTGAAGGGGTAACAGATCCGCTTACTACGGAGCAACCAGAAACCTGGCAGCGCCGCCTGACCATCATCGGCGACAACCTCACAGATTTCTATTTCGCCTACAACCTGCCACACGAGAACTTCGAAGCTCTCCTCAAGGAGATCCTCTCCGAACGTATGCCTGCA
>DAOUDJ010000177.1:0-8007 GCA_034430795.1 Anaerolineales bacterium
TTGCAATAGGCCTTCATACCGTCAATACGCGTCTCGCCAAATCCCGGCGGCTCAATCAGCCAACGATCGTAGCGATGAAGCGCTGAGTCACATAGCCATTGGAAGCGCTCGCTTCCGAGCAAGTTCTCGAGCGAGTTCTTCACCTTTGGGAAGACATCATCGAGGCCGATCTCCTCCTTTTCAGCGTAATAGACCTCCGAAAACCTCTTGGATTTACAACGACCTTGGGCGATATCCTGTGCATATTCAAAGAGACGATCCGTATCCACAGCATCCTGTGTGAGTGCGAGACGCCGGAGCAAAACGCGGATGATGTCGTGAGTGATTGCGCCGCTTTCGAGGGGGATGGTTGTTAACTCTTTAAGCGCCTCGATCCGGACCCTCGGGAACTCGGGGTCGTATTTAGCGTAGTACTGGTAGTAGTACTTGCGCTTACAAATCGAGAACACGTTGTTGCGGGTCATGGACCAACCCAGGATCGGCGTGAAATTAAAACGTTTCAATTCCATCATCTCACTCTCTCGATGCGCTCCAGAACATCCCCTCACCCTTAGTTACATTTTCGAGCTTCTGTTGGAAGGATAGGGATGGATCCAGTCATGACATTAGCAAAAATTTCACAGCGACGTTGTTCTGCGTTGGTCACTTTTTGCACCTTCGATTTCTCCAATATTACAACAGGATGATGACCATGTACTAACTTCATGGCCACGGTTCATTGGTCGCCGTTTTTTACTCGTCCGAAGGAATCCACTAGGCTTGACAATGACGGGTCTATCTCAACCATCGCTCAACGGGCAGATAGGTACGTGTGGGCTGGCGTTAGAGCCAGGATTAATATAGAAAACGGAAATCTACGAGGCGGCTTTGTTGAAGCGGAAAGCACACTCGCGCGAGGAAAAATTTTCTACTTCAGCGTCGCAGCCGAAGAAGAAATTCCTGGTGAGCCTCAAAGTAGCGCTTGTCTCTTTTTTTTTTCGAAAAAGCAGATTAGACAGGACTGTTCTGTTGCTGTTGTTTATCTTTTCGAGACTGAATGACCATCAAGGTAAGAATAATTACCCAGAGGACTATTCTAACGGTCGTCGCTTTGATGCTGTCCGGTGCAACCACGTCTCGATAAACAATTTGTAAAACCACTATCACGGCACTGTGGCTGACGAATATGCCAATAGCAGTTGGCATAGCAAACTTGCCGCCTTTCCAAATGAGGATGGCGGTAAAGACGGATATTAGGCCTACGATTAGGTTATAGATCGGGAGCCAATCAATCACGTAATAGTCCATGATCTTTCCCAACACAACCTGGCCGCCAGCAACGGTAGACATCGCCCCGATTGCAAATGCGATCACTGCAGCTATTTTTCGATAAATGGAACTCATTGTTTTTCTCCTGTATTTGTTCTCCTCAATAAAGCGGGAATTGGAATAATAAAAGGTGTTTCTCTCTTATAAGCCAGATACTCCTCTCCAAATCGTATTCCAAGTTCCATCTCTTCAATGAACTTGGTAAAGAGGAAGATGATCACTGAAAAGGCTAATACCATAACCAACGAGCTAATGGATCTAATCAAAATACTGATTCCGAAAAAGAGGCTGATCAACCCAAAATACAGCGGATTACGACAATACGAATATGGCTTTTGGACAACGAGGTTTTGCGTAGCCATCAAGGGCATAGGTGTGCCCCTGCCGATCTTTATCTGCGCTTTGATAGACCATAATAGGAACATTAAACCCGGAGGGATTAGACTTCCACCAAGTATTGTTCTGGCAACCGGATTAAGAAATGTTGATAGGTGCAGCCAGCGATCCAAAAAGAATTTTGGAATGATAAAAAGAAGAGCTGGAAAGAAGATTGAGTAAACAAAGACAGGGAGTGCTTTAGCCAAAAACCGCCTTCCGGGAGTAGGCGGAAGATTGGAAGCATCTGCTAGTTGATCTGCAAGTTTCATGTGCTATCTCTTGTGAAAACTCTTCTGGCCTTCTAATTACTCTATAGCTAGTTGTTGGACCTTTTTACGACGATTGCGCTGCCATTTCGTGAAATAGGGGATCAGGTATAGATAAGACCCGCTAATAACCAGCAACAGCATCAAGATAGATTGCAATTGCTCAATTTGGGGCGGCAGGTGTTCAGCTCCCCCTCCGCTAAACTTTGAAATAACAGCAAGAGGAATGATGATGATCGTTGGTATGGCTATCCAACGGTGGAATCTGCGAGTCCATTTATTCAAGATTTTTTTATTTTATTTCTCCTTGTTCTTCATTTTCGACAGTCTGTATAGCTCTTTCGAGCAACGTGAGCAGGGTCGTTCTTTCTTGAGAGGTGAGACTTGTGAGCAGACGCTCGAACCTCTTGCAACGGAATTCGTGAGTGCGTTGATGTAGTTCCTGGCCTTTACGTGTCAGATAGAGCTGCACAGCGCGTCCGTCTTGAGGATCGGGCTGTCGGGTGAGGAAACCCGCTTCTTCTAATTGGCTCACACCGACACTCACTGTTGGTTTTGACAGTTTTAATCCGGAAGCCATAGCTTGAACACCACATCCAGGGTTTGAGGCAGAGAATGTTAGGAAGGCTAATTGTGAGGGTGAGATGTTAGCTTCCTTTGGTGGAGCAGTCTGTGGTCCCAACTGGCGCAGCCTGTCCATCAGGAGCAGAAATTGTCCTGCTGATTGTTTAAGATTGTTTGCCATAAGTTTTATTCCTGACTAAGAACAGCGTTAGAAGGATTTTGTCAAAAGTTCAAATTACTAAGTTCCGTGACCCCAGTAGAGAGACCTAGACAACCTCGTTATTGCCCTTGACCGCCTTATCCAAGATGGTCAAGAACTCATCTAAGGGCACACGATGGACGCGTGCTGCAGTCTTAACCGTAAGTACTTTGCCCAAGATTCTGCGCAATGAATATCGCCCAACGCGCTGGACGCCAAATATTTCCATGACATCGGCAATATCCCCGTACTCATTGAGGATGTCTGAGACTCGCGTGTCTTTTGTTATTTCCATCGTATTCTCCCTTAGCACTATAGTTAGTTTATCTAACTAACTATAGTGCTAAATATTGGAATTGTCAAAGTGCTAGTAAAACAGGGAAGATGTTCCATAAAAAAGGAAGTTGAACTACGACTTGGAAGGAAAAACTGCACATCTCCATGGAAAGGAAACTCGAACTAAATGAGATTCGAAGTTAGAATACCTCCCTATTTATTAGCGAGGATCTGGATTTGAATCGGTTGTTTCAATAAGTAGTCACTTTGGGAAATAATGAGGTCCCGATGGAAAAAATAAATACCAGAGAAAAAACTAAGCCCGGCGATCGTATTCTATGGCTTACGCGGGTCATCGTCGGCGCGGTTTTCCTGATGAATGTATCCTGCGCCCTTGCCTTCATCTTGCAGCCCAAGTCATATTCCCCCGGGTTTGAGGTTGCGGGCGTGCCGGGAGTGATCTACGTTCAGGGGATGGGCATCCTCTTCCTCATGTGGAATGCCACCTACCCTCTGGTGCTGTTTCATCCGATCCGCTATCGAGCCTTGTTCGCCGTCGTCCTTATTCAGCAAGCGATAGGTTTTACTGGTGAAACCTGGCTTTGGTTGACGCTGCCATCCGGGCATTCGCCCCTCCGTGCTACCGGACTCAGATTCATGCTCTTCGATGGGATCGGTCTAATCGCAATGGCGGGAGCGTATTGGCTGCTGATGCGCCATAGGTCTCGCACCCGCTTCTGATCGATCCCACGGAATCCCCCTGGGCGAACAGCCCTGGTGGTTATCCCATTAATTCGTATTTCCACTAGATCACTATAGAAGTAGATCCCAGCCAGCATGGGCTGAACGCGCAATACCCCAACGTTCCACAATCCAGGTAACCGCAACCAAGATGAGTTTAATAACAAAACCAAGTATGAGTGAGTGACTCGGAATTCAAATGCTCCTGATTTGTAGCATGAACATAAAAGCTATAGAATAAATCACATTATGGGCTGTTCTGGCGGGTAACCCTTACCAAGTTTACGAGATCCGTTTTGTCTTCCCTGCTTAGAACCTGACAGTTGCAGCCATGTGTCTACAGAAATAACGCTCGCCGCGAGCACAAGATTGAAGCACGGCTGTGGGCACACGGACGGTTTTTATAAATTAATTCCGGTCCATCCACCTGGTTGGCCTCGGCGTTGGTTTTTTTATTTCTCGTTGAACCGCGAATATGCCCCCCTGGAAGGTGGCGATGAACTCGAAGCTGCGGATACTTCTTGGACTGGTTTGTGTCGCCATTGCAGCATGCACTAAACCAAATCCTGTTAGCCCGACTCCTCCATTCAACCAAACCTGGATCGATGCCCCTTTGAATGGATCCACCCTGCTAATGACGCCATACACAATCGTTTTTCACGCAGCTGGCCATTTGGGTATAGAAACCTTCGAAGTGAAAATTAACGGGGTTGTGATAGACACGGTGGCACCCACGTCAACCGGCTCTGGCGGCTCAAATTATGGGACGCTATTCCATGGTGAATCCACCTGGACCCCCGCAGCCCCAGGTACATACTTGATCTCCGTACGGTCGAAAAGCAGTAGTGGACCATTCGGTTCCCCCGCCCAGGAGCAGGTCACGGTGGTGAGCGATCTGGAAATCCAAGCTGTCACACCCCCGGCAATGGTTACGTCACCGCCGATTTCTACAGGCACCCCTACGCCAACCGCTACCTTCACACCGACGCCCGTTCAAGTGAGCGAAGGGGTTCCTGATCCCGAGTTCTCCAGCTCTGAGTTTTACTACCGGGGAAGCTGCAGTCCCAAGCAGGTGACCATCCAGGTGAATATCCAGGATCCCAGCGTGTACAGCGTAGTGCTCTTCTACCGGTTGAAAGATGTGGACAGCGGAGAAACGACTGCGTGGAGCAATGTCCCGATGAACGCCTTGGGAGGCGGCATATTCAGCCGCACACTTCGTTCGGAAACCGACATCCCAGATTTCGCCAGGTTCGTGAAAGCTTATTTACAGGTACAGATCGTTGCCACGGCTCCAGACGGCTCTGAGATCGATCGCACGGGTGTGTTCTCGGATGTGATGTTGGAGATGTGTTCCGCCGCGGGAGGTTAAGCTTCGAAGCCGAAGGATTGGGCTTGGCTGAATCTGTGAGTCAATATTCCCATTCTTAAGCTTCTGAAATGAATCTAACTTTATCAAGTTATTAGGAGAAATAGCTCCTTTTTGACATAGAATATCTTCAGCGCTTTTAATTCTTCCATGAAGTACACGGACTATGTTGGATAACTACTCCGACTGGAGATGAATATGAAGGATCGTGCATCGATACATATCCAGAACTTGCATAAATATTTCGGGGAAGTTCAGGCGCTGAAGGGCATAAACCTGGCGGTGGATAGCGGGCAGATCTTCGGGCTGCTTGGTCCGAATGGCGCCGGGAAAACAACCCTCATCCGACTGTTAATCGGAGCTTCAAAACCCACGTCAGGGACTCTTTCAGTTCTATCGTTGAATCCCGGAAAACAGAAACGCGCCCTGCGCCAGCAAATCGGTTATATGCCGCAATCGCCGGCCTTATATGAGGACCTTTCTCCGGTAGATAACATCCGTTTCTTCGGCCGCGCCCATCAAACCGGCAAATTATCCAAACGTGTAGATGAAGTCCTGGAATTTGTAGGGTTGAGTCAACGCGCGCACGATCCAGTTTACAAATTTTCTGGCGGTATGAAACAGCGGGTGTCCCTGGCTTGTGCACTGGTGCACCAACCCCAAATGCTTTTCTTGGATGAGCCGACATCGGGTATTGATCCCAAGCTGAGGGAGACTTTCTGGGAACATTTTCGAGAACTGACTGCCCAAGGCGTGACCATCATCGTCAGCACCCATCAAATGGATGAAGCTCTATATTGCGATAAATTAGCCATTCTCCACGAGGGAATACTCCTTGCTGATGACACCCCCCGCAAGTTGTTGTGGAATAGCAGAGCTAAAATCAAGATATGGCGCGGTCCGAAAGTAAACGAGCAAGTGGTTACCAACTATCCCGATGCACTGCCAGGGTTATTGCAGAAAGATGGGTTAGATCCAGCAATCAGCCGCATCGAAATCGAGGAAGACCGACTGGAAGCCGTCATTCTGCGGATGATAGACGAGCAAATCGGGGAGAAGGACAAAGGAGATCGACAATGACCTCCTCACTTAAACGAATGGGTGTAATCACGGGGCGAGTATTAAAGCAACTGCGGCACGATCACCGCTTTGTCGCCATTTCCCTCGTATTTCCCTTGGCGATCATCTACTTCATTAAATTGGTCTTTGACGCTTTGGCCTCTCCCTTTTTTGATATCAGCGTTTATGTCATCCCCTATGCGGCTTTCATCATCCATTTCATCACGTTCATTCTCACCGCCATTGTACTCGTGCGCGAACGAACTGCAGGAACGCTGGCGCGAATGTTTGTCAGCGGCTACAACCAAATCGAGATCATTGGCGGTTACCTGATCGCGTACTCCGTCCTGGCAACCGCGCAGAGTTTGATGGTATTGGTTGAACTCAATCTGTTATTCGAACTCGGGTATGGATTTAAGATAATGGCGGAGATGTATTTGGTCATGTGGCTGCTATCGATCCTCAGCATGGCCATCGGCATGCTCGTCTCCAATTTCGCCCGCAACGAAGGTCAGGTGTTCCCCTTTATTCCCCTGGTCGTTCTATCCGTCATCCTCTCCGGGATCATCCTGCCCGTTGACCAACTCCCGGAATGGTCGCGGATTCTTACCTACCTGACGCCCTTGTATTACACCAATGAAGTGCTGCAGGAATTAATCAAAGGCAGAGCATTGGTGGACGACATAGCCATGTTGCTGCGCTTACCCGCCTATGGTCTGATCCTCTTGGTCATGGTGACGGTCACATTAAGAGAAAAGGACTGATGTTCATTTATAGAAGAGATATTTTAGGTAAAACCTTCAGCCAGAATTTTGATTTCTGGCGTAGCTCTTGCATTCCATAGATGCGGTTTAATAAGGATGACGATTCTAGCAATACTTCGCTATCTTTTCCCCAATATAAAAGCCCCCGCAATGCGAGGGCTTTTATTTTTTAGGGTTAATCTATCTTAGACGACTACGACGTTGGCGGCTTGTAAACCCTTCTCGCCCTGTTCAACATCGAATTCCACGCGCTGGCCTTCTTCTAGATTCCGAAAGCCGTCGCCCTGGATTGCCGAGAAGTGGACGAAGACATCCTCCCCCTCTTCACGCTCGATAAATCCGTAACCCTTGCTGCCATTGAACCATTTGACCGTACCAAGAACTCGTTCCGACATTGTATATTGCCTCCTTACGGCAAACCTTGCTGAGTTGCTTGTCTCGTTCCCGGCGGTCGTATTTCTGAACTAAATCGGCCTGAGCCGATGAAGCTCAGGCCTTGATCTTTCGACTTCCAGACAGAACTTGCATGCAACTTTCTAGCTGAAATCATATCAGTTTTTAAAGCCTTTGTACAGACAACTGTAAGCTGGGAGGGTTTAATGGACTAAATCCATGCCCGATGAGACCTGAGTACCTCCCCTTAGATCACAAGAGAGGGAAGGAAATTACTCGGAGCAAAGTAAGTTGAATCGATTTTAGAAGTCCTTCTATCCGCGTCAGCCGTGAAGAGCAAACCGAGAGGTCCCTTGGCTTTTTAGTTTACACTTGTCTAAACCGAGCAAGTTACTCGACCAATAAGAAAATTCCTGTCAATCGACAATATCGTCGGGGCTCAATCGACTTCGGGTTGACATCGCCAATCAACACGAGATTCAATCAAATCAGTGGTTTAGAAACATTATGAAGAGAACTATTGTAAGCTGGTCTTCGCCCAGCAAGATGGACGATCCAACACGATCTTGAGATCACCCAAGCAAAATGAAATTCTTGTTATTAGTTCATAAAATACTCCAACAATGGGATCGCCAACAAGATCAACAAAAAGAACACCCCAATGATGATGGCGATAATCGTGCCAGCACC
>DAOUDJ010000178.1:0-4308 GCA_034430795.1 Anaerolineales bacterium
AGTCGGTTACAAGCCGGAGAGCGCATGCCTGAAGAGGACTTTCACCTCTCTGTCCATGCACGCTTGCAGGCGCACGAGTCAGGAAGCTCTGCTTCCGGTCGCAGGCTGCGCCTGCGCCTTGAGGTTTTCGTGTATGAACGTATCGGGCGACCATTGTAGATGTGATGAATCTATTTTTCCTTTCTTCTCCCTAAATCCCCCGAAGGGGGACTTATCAGCCCGAGCTTGTCGAGGGACCACTCCCCTCGCGAAGCACTCAGAGCTCCACGTGGAGACACACCCCCTGACAACGATCGATTCGGCTCTACTTTTCGAAGGGACGTCTCTAAGGAATATTTAGCAGTGCTCATGGGACATACATTGGATTTCGTCCCACGCTAATTATGGGTTCTTGTTTTTATGTGGAGTGCGGAAGCTCTGCTTCCGAAAGTGGGTGCTGCCTGCGTTTTGGGGTCCGTACGTTAAACCTCCCGCAGGTTTAAACCCTGCGGGAGGTTGGGGGCACGGTTGCGTGTGCAGCCGAATATTCAATTCAATTTATACCGACGAAGGCACAGGGGCACGGCATAGCCGTGCCCCTACAGATGACGAACACAGAAAGTAAAAGGGTCGATACGCCGGTCAAGAATCCTTTTCGTTTACCACTTCTCCCTCCCCAGCTTCCCCGTCCTTGCTGCGCAAGTGCGGGAAGAGGATCACTTCACGGATGCTGGTCTTATCGGTAAAGAGCATCGTTAAACGATCAACGCCCATGCCAAAACCGCCGTTTGGCGGCATTCCATAACGCATCGCCCGGAGATAATCCTCATCCATCGGGTGAAGATCTTCGTCGCCAACATCTAACTCACGCCCCATCTCCCGAAACCGGGCTTCTTGCTCCAGCGGGTCATTCAGCTCCGTAAATGCATTGCAGAGTTCCATGCCGCCGATGAAGCCCTCGAAGCGCTCGACTGTATTCGGATCATCCGGCTTACTCTTGGCAAGAGGCGAGATTTCGCGTGGATAATCGTACAGGATCGTCGGCTGGATGAGGGTGGGCTCAAGTGCGTTGCCGAGTAAAATATCAATCAACTTCCCGCGGCTGGCCTGTGCCGAAGCATCATGTCCTTTCGCCGCCATCGCTTTTCGCAGAGACCCAGCGTCCACGTGATCGCGGATATCAATTCCCACAGAATCTTTAAGCGCCTGCGCGAGTTCGATCCGCTTCCAGGGCGGTGAGAGATCGATCTCCTCCCCGCGGTAGTTGACAGTCGTCGTCCCCAGCACTTGCTCCGCCGTGAAGGCGATCATCTCCTCGGTGAGCGCCATAACGCCCTTGTAGTCCGTATAAGCTTGATAAAACTCGAGCTGCGTGAATTCGGGATTGTGCTTGAAAGAAACACCTTCGTTCCTGAAATCACGCCCGATTTCATATACACCATCAAATCCACCCACAATAAGGCGCTTCAGATAAAGCTCAAAGGAGATGCGCAGGAAAAGATCTTGGTGGAGTTGATTGTGATGTGTCGTGAAGGGTTTTGCCGCGGCGCCGCCATAGATCGGCTGCAGGATGGGAGTTTCTACCTCAAGGAAACCGCGCTGGTCCAAAAACTCACGCAAGGCGCGGATGATCGCTGCGCGCGTGCGGAAGATCTTTCGCACCTCTGGATTCACAGCGAGATCTGCATATCTCTGCCGATATCTCGCCTCAGGGTGGGAAAATGCGCCGTGCACCACGCGCTCCCCATCGACGATCTCTTCCTTCGCGGCAGGCAGCGGGGTTAGTGACTTCGCAAGCATGCGGAATGCAGCAACTTGCAATGTGACCTCACCGGTGCGCGTGCGAAACATCGTACCCTGCGCCTCGACGAAATCGCCGAGGTCGAAATGATCCGCGAATTGATCCATTCGCTCAGAGCCCAGTTCATTTTCCCGGAAGAAGAACTGCAACTTGCCTGCGCCGTCTTCGACATGCGCAAAGGTTACCTTTCCCATCTTTCGTATCGAACGCAGGCGACCAACCACGGTGGCCTCGATCGTCAAGGTCTCCTCAGCACTTTCGTAAGCCTGGATCGCATCTTGAGTCGTGTGCGTGCGCAAGGCTTGATGCGGATAGGGATCCTGACCCGCTTTGCGCAATCGCTCACCTTTTTCCAACCGAACTTTTTCAAGTTCGCTCAAACCCGCCATATGCCTGTTTTCCTTCCCATTTTTATTGTGACAAGGTCACTCAACAGATTGAGCAGCGTTTCCCTGAAGGTAGTTTACACGAAAAGCGCCCCGCTCGGCATCGCACAGGCGGGGCGCTCCAAAAACGAAGTTTCCATTACTTGATTTTTACAACCTTGAATCGGATCACACCATCCGGTGCTTCAACCTCCACTACATCTCCGACCTGCTTGGTGAGCAGAGCCGATCCAAGCGGTGACTCGTTTGAAATTAAACCTTCCTTCGGATCCGCTTCCGCGGCGCCCACAATAGTGAAGGTCTCCGGCTTCTTATTACCTTCTTTGATCGTCACTGTAGCGCCAATCTCAACGTTGTCCGCCTTTTTATTGTGCTCTATGATCTGAGCCTTAGCCAGCATACGCTCAAGCTCAAGGATACGGCCCTCAACAAAGGCCTGTTCATTCTTGGCAGCTTCATACTCAGCGTTATCGATTAATTCGTCACCACCCTGTATGGCTTCGCGTAACCGCAGGGCAACTTCCTGGCGCCGCTCGCCACGGAGATGCTCCAGTTCCTCTTTAAGTTTCGTCAGGCCATCAGCGGTGATGTAGACCTCTTTTTGACTCATCGTTTATCCTGATTCAATATTATTCACAAACCCCTGGTGAGGTTTTGGCTAATAAAAAACTGAGAGAGATCTCTCAGCACGCCTTTCCTTCTAGTTGCGGCGATGATAGCACAATTTATCTAAACTGTCCAGAATCATTAGCGCTTAATTCTTCCTTTATCGCCACAATGAAAGGTTTTTCCAGAGCATCCATTGCCTGAAAACAGCGTGTTGGTTCAAGCGATCGGAAGACCGGGCGCCCGATTTCCGATGCCTAGTCAAATTCGGGCTTGAGCCCCCTCCACCCGCATGAGCAGTGGAATTCCACCTTGTGAATCATGGTAGTCACGCATTTCGGTAAATAACTGGGTTTCATCCTCCCAGAAGGTGGAAAGCTGGGTCTGGTATTCGGTGACGGCGTGAGCCCAGGAATCGATCGCCTCTTCAGTCAACGGCACAAACACACGCTCTCCGCTCGGACGACCCAGATCCGGAGGAACATCCCCACCGCGGGCTGCGTATGGGAAGTCAAAATAGTAGGTCAACGGGCGCATCAATCTCTCCGCGGCCATGCGAATGATCCGATGGTCTACATGCCCACCCATTGCCAGCGGGCAATACACCTTGGCCATGGAGATATCCGCTTCACTGAACGCACCCTTGATTTGATCCACGAGGTCCATGTCCTGCGCGTGCACCTCCCCGAAAAGCGACTCCTCACTCGGGTACATTGGCAAACCTTCCGAGTCCGCGCGGTAGATGGCGTCCGGGAAGTTCAAATGGACGACGGCAGAACCCAAGCGGCCACAGGCCAGCCGGTCCTCGGCTCGGCGTACGGCGATCGGGGGACCTGCCTTCCCCCAACGGGCGTGCAGGTCGGCCGCCAGCGGTGAGATGTTCCAATCCGGTGGATCTCCGGCGAAGATGGTGAGCACCGAGACCGGTTCACCGCGCGCGTCCTGCATCGCCATTAAGCCGCCGCAGGAGAAGACAGCATCGTCCAGATGCGGTGAAAGATACAGGTGAGCGGTCATAATTGAGATTATATATCGATTTTTAAGGAATTATGTTAAGCAAACAACTTTACATAAGTAGAGAATCGACCGATTCACAGCCCAAAACTGTGTTTCGGGGATTGAAATGCCCCCCTACAGTCGTGGAGCGACAATAATAGGGAGACGACGCCCGAGTCTGCGCCTGCGGCAAGCAGCTGTTACGGAGCAACCCTTCGGGTCGAATCTGCGCCATGAATAATTCTCTGGCTGGTCTCCCTCAATCGCTCTTTCACCTGTCTTTAACCTGGATAATTCGTTGACGCTTCCCGCCGCCGAGTGATACAATCGGAACCGATGCGCCGTTAGCTCAATTGGCAGAGCAGGGGCCTTTTAAGCCCAAGGTCACAGGTTCGATCCCTGTACGGCGCACAACAAAGTCCCGCATGAAATGTGGGGTTTTTGCTTATGATATGGTCGCTTATCGAAAGAATTTTTGGTTTTTCTTCCTTTCCCTCTTTCTTTAATAATATATGAAGTATATTTCTTTATATTCAATAG
>DAOUDJ010000179.1:0-6986 GCA_034430795.1 Anaerolineales bacterium
TCGTTGTTCAGAGATTTGGGTGAGTTCCATTCAGCACTCTCCAGTGGACTCAAGACTCATACGCAGTCAAGGTTGTTGACCCGCCGCACGCATTGCTCTCGGTGACCATCCAATGCAATAAGCGGATATTTCATCCTAACAATAGCACACACTAGAAGGGGCATCGATAACAAACGAACCGCGAGAACCCCTCGAAGAGAGAATACCAGGCTCTCCAAGATGAAGTGGGAGCGATTGAACTCTTGGACTTCACTGCTTATCCCCTGGCGTGGGTGTGACCTACCTCACGACCGATTTGAACCTGCAGCTTGATTTCATTGAATGGACGTTGTACGCTACTGCTGGAACCCTGCCTCCGTCCACGCTTCACTGCGCTCTACAGTTCTGTAGAAATTTCATCCATAATAGGTCTAGGAGAACGTTGTTGAGAGGTGGTTCTTAATACTTCGCTTTTATAGGTTGACTCATATTTAGCGGGAGACCTCATGCACTGTGTAAATTGCGACGCTGACAATGCGCCAGGGGCGCGGTCCTGCAGTATGTGCGCCCATCCACTGCCCCAGCTGTGTCCAAAATGCCAACAGGAAAACCCACCTGAGGCGCGTTTTTGTTCTGCCTGTGCGACACCCCTAGAAGTTTCTGATGGCAGCTCCGAACTGGAGCGCCTCGATGGTATGCGCGAGCTCGCACCCGAGGGGCTGCGGGAGAAAATACGAGAAGTCCCAAAGGATCAACCCGGTCAGCGCAAGCCGGTCACCATCCTTTTCACCGATATCGTCGGCTCGACTGCCATCGCCGAAAAACTTGACGCGGAGGAGTGGAAGGAGGTCGTGCAGGGGGCACACAAACTCGTGAGCGAAGCGGTGTACCGCTACGAGGGTACCATCGCCCAACTGTTGGGTGACGGTGTCCTGGCTTTTTTCGGTGCTCCACTTACCCACGAGGATGACCCTGAACGAGCTGCACGGGCGGCGCTGGACATCCAGACCAGCATGGTCGAATATCAATCCGAGTTGTCCGGTTTTGTAGACGACTTCCAGATGCGCGTAGGTATCAACACAGGGGAAGTCGTGATCGGCGAGGTGGGCAGCGAGGAGCATGCCGAATACCTGGCCGTCGGCGATGCCGTGAACATAGCGGCGCGGCTTGAGGGAGCAGCGGAACCGGGACAAATCCTGGTATCGGAAGCGATCGCCCGCCACATCAAAGCGGGCTTTACCCTGCGCGATCTTGGAGAGGTACCCGTCAAAGGCAAGACCACAGCGCTAGCCATGCTCGAACTCGTCGAGGCCAAGGCCGAGCCATCCAGCGGGCGCGGGATCGAAGGCCTACGTTCTCCTCTCATCGGGCGCGACTCGGAATTGGAACGCCTGAGTTCAGCCCTGGCTTCTCTGCAGCAAGGGTTAGGTCAAATCGTTGTCATTTTGGGAGAAGCGGGGATCGGTAAAACCCGCCTTGTGCAAGAAACAATGCAGCAAGAAGTACTGGCCGAGCTGGAAGAAACAGCGACTCCAGCCTTATCCCTGCGCTGGCTCGAGGGGCGCTCACTTTCCTACGGAAGCGCACTTTCCTTCTGGCCCATCACCCAGCTCATCCTCGCCGATCTGGGTCTTTCCGATGGCGATGCAGAACCGAAGATCAAAGCAGCGCTGCGGCGGCGTGTCCACGATTTGCTCGGGGCCGACTCCGATGAGTTCCTCCCCTTTCTCTTCCACATTCTGGGCTTGGAGCAAGATAAGGCCACACAAGAGATGTTCCAGGCGCTTGATGGCGAGACGGTCAAACACCAGATCAAGAAATCCGTTAGGTATTATTTCACCCGCATGGCAGAGCGTAAACCCACGGTTCTTGTTTTTGAGGATACCCATTGGGCCGATCCCTCGAGTCTTGGAATTTTGGAGGACCTATTCAGCGCGACCGATCAATGCTCACTCATGCCGCTCATCTTGATGCGCGTTGATCGCGATCACGGTTCCTGGAAAGTGAAGCTCAAGGCCGAGACGGATTACGGCCACCGCTACACGGATATCCATCTGAAGCGACTGTCCAAGAACGACTCAGACCAATTAGTTGACCACTTACTCGAAGTCGCCGATCTTCCCGACGACGTTCGTCGGCTCATGATGGATCGCTCGGAGGGCAATCCCTTCTATCTGGAGGAGATCATTCGCAACCTGATCGATCAAGGTGTGCTGTTGCATGAGGACAATACCTGGCGGGCGACGCAAGAGATAACCCGAGTCATTATCCCGGATACTCTACATGGAGTGCTGCTGGCGCGCATCGACCGCTTGGCAGAGGATGTCCGCAGCACCCTACAACTCGCCTCGGTGATCGGTAAAAGCTTTCTATACCGCATCCTGGAATCGATCGCCGAAGCCGAACGCGATTTGGATTCGCACCTTGCCCAACTACAACGCGTGGATCTCGTTCGAGAAAAAACCCGCCGACCTGAGCTCGAATACATCTTCAAGCATTCCTTAACCCAGGAAGCGGCATACAACTCCTTGCTCATGGAACGGCGTCGTGAGTTCCACCGCAAAGTTGGCGAAACCATCGAGCGGCTCTTTCCGGAAAGAGCCGAAGACTTGCTGGGGCTCCTCGCTCACCATTTCCTCCGTGCAGAAGAACTAGAGAAGGCTGTAGATTATCTGCTTCGGGCATATAAGAAGGCTCTGGTGGAGGGCTCGCTCCAGGAAGCGATGGACCATGCACACCAAGCCCTCAATGTATTTGAACGGCTCGAATACCCTTTGAAAATAGGCCGGGCAAAAGCCCGGATCGGATATCTCCATTGGGGACTTGGTGATCGACAAGCTTCACTGGATATGTACGAAGAAGCGTTAGAGATCTTAGAAAAACAACCCGATTCGATTGAGTTGGCTTGGACGCTTTCCTTTATGTCTCGTTTGTATATGTTTAACGCAGAACACGCTCACGCCATATCCATGGGTGAGCGCGCGCTTGAGCTGGCTGAGCGATTTCAAGACGAAGAAGTCCGAATTGGGACTCTAAACACGGTCGGCTGTTCCCACTGTGAGATCGGAGACGAGGAGCAAGGTTTTTCGTACTTGTTCAAGAGTCTACAACTATCGCTCGAGCTGAACGACCCTCCATCGATCAATCGAGCCTATTTCAATTTGGTGGAAATATTGACGAAACACAGCCGGAATCGAGAGGCTCGAGAAATTGCCCAAGACTACATTCGATTTGCGGAAAAAATCGGAAATTGGTGGGTAGAGTCCTTATCCGTTCTGAAACTTGTAACGATCGATTGGCTCGGGGGTAATTGGAAGACGGCACTAGGCTGCCTTCCACAAATCGAAAGATTGGATTTCGGAATTTGGCAGATTTGGGCGAACTATTCACTGGGGGCGATCGACAATGATCTGGGTCGTAACGAAGAAGCGTGGGATCGTTTGGATCGCACGCTAGAGGCTGCCATAAAAACCGGCGAGATCCAATCAGTGGCTCCATACCTCGGAGAGCTCATTCGAGTCTCCTTTGCCCTTGGCACGGAATCAAAATCGGATGAATATGTGATGATGTTAATCCGCCACATCGATTCCACACCGTTCTACCACAGTGATAGCGTCTTGCCATTGTTGTATGGCTGTTATTGGACCCTAATGCACCGCAAGCGTGTTGCGTTGAAAAATGGAGAGGCCTGCGTTTCCCGTATCAGCGAATCCTACCAACAGTTAGACTTACCTATGACAAAAGCGGCTCTTGCAGAAGCCCGAGGGTACCTGGCATTAGCCAAGGACCTCCCCGATCAGGCATCCGCACATTTCCGCGAAGCGGTGGAGATCTGGAAGGACATCGAACGCCCTTATGATCAGGCGCGAGCGCTGAATGGATTGGGAAGAGCGCTCATGCTGGCAGGTGATCTTAAAGAAGCGGATAAGGCTTATGAACAAGCCATGGGGATCGTAGAAACGCTCGCCGATCAATTAACAGATCCAGAGTTGAGAGAAACGTTCCTGTCTTCGCAGCTTGTCCTCCAAATTAAGAACTCACGGGCGCAGTTAAAAAATACCGATTAGATGTTGTTATCAATCCTCACGCCAGGAGGACATCTGAGATCCGCGAAAATTCCCGGATTTCGCGTGGGGATGGCAAAAGATCGAGCTGAGTCATTAGAGATGTCTACCCACACGGCACCAAGCCCAACATTGAGGATTGCACTTGAATAGAACAGAGCTTCCCTCCGGCACCGTCACCTTCCTCTTCACCGACATCGAAGGCTCGACCAAGCTGCTAGCTCAACTAGGTGATGCCTACGCCGAGCTGCTGGCCGAGCAGCGGCGGGTGATGCGTGAGATTTTCACGCGCCACGAAGGCCAGGAGGTCGACACACAGGGGGACTCCTTCTTCGTTTCCTTCCCCCGGGCAACGGAAGCTGTGTCCGCAGCGGTCGAAGCGCAGCGAGCTGTCTATTCCCACGATTGGCCTGAAGGTGTGGAGCTTCGCATTCGTATGGGACTACACACGGGTGAGCCCTTAACGTGGGAAGAGGGTTACTTGGGTATCGACGTCCACCGAGCAGCGCGTCTTGCGCACGTGGGGTATGGGGGGCAAGTCCTGCTTTCGGAGACCACCAAGCCCCTGGTCATGGACGACCTGGCTGATGGGGTGGGATTACGCGATCTGGGTGATCACCGCCTGAAGGATTTGCGCCGTCCCGAACGTATTTTCCAGTTGATCGTTGCGGAATTACCCAGCGACTTTCCTGCTTTGAGATCGCTGGATTCCCAGCCTAACAACTTGCCGATTCAACCAACGAGCCTGGTTGGGCGGGATGCGGATCTTGCATCTACACGGGCTCTCCTATCTCGGCCAGAAGTCCGTCTGCTCACCTTGTCCGGAGCTGGAGGGACGGGGAAAACCCGACTCGGATTGCAATTAGCCGCCAATCTGTTAGATGAATTCTCAGATGGCGCCTTCTTTGTACCCCTGGCGCCGATTAAAGATCCCACGCTCGTCATTTCGACGGTTGCCCAAACACTGGGTGTACGTAATAGTGGGGCTCAACCCATCCTTGATACGCTGGCAGAATATCTACTGCAAAAGCAAATGTTGCTGTTCATGGATAATTTCGAGCACGTAAGTGGAGCAGCCCCGGAGGTATCGAAACTTCTTGAAATTTGCACTCGCATCAAATTTTTAATCTCCAGTCGTGAGGTATTGCATGTGAGGGGCGAGTTTGAATTCCCTGTAAACCCTTTGTCGCTTCCAGACCTATCCCACCAATCTACGCTGGATCTTGTTACAAAGAACCCTGCGGTGGATTTATTCTCACAACGTGCCCAGGCGGTAAATCCCAATTTTCACCTTACAGACGAGAACGCAAACTCGGTCGCAGAGATCTGTGCCCGGCTGGATGGGTTGCCTTTAGCGATCGAGTTGGCTGCGGCGCGGGTAAAACTATTTTCACCAAAAGCACTGCTCAAACAACTTATGGATGCAAACGGTCAATCATCATTGCACCTGCTCGGACGAGGACCTCGCGATGCACCAGAACGCCATCGAACTTTGCGGGCGGCAATGGATTGGAGTTACGATTTACTGGACATTATGGAGCAGAGACTGATCCAGCTTTTATCTATATTCGCTGGTGGGTTCACGTATCATGCAGCTGTGGCTGTTTGTAGTCATTCAGAGATCAACCAAGTTTCTGGGCGAGAGGAAATCCCGGCGATAGATGTGCTCGAGGGGCTTGCCTCCTTGCTGGACAAAAGTCTAATCCGTCAGGAAGAAAGGCTAGATGATGAGCCGCGGTTCAATATGCTCGAACTGATCCGCGATTATGCCTGGGAAAAATTGAAGGAGAGCAGCCTGGAGAGTTTGATAAGAGAGAGGCATGCCATTTTCTTCCTTACTCTCGTGCAAGAGGCAGCGCCCAAGCTGAAGGGATCCGAGCAGGAGGTGTGGCTAGAGCGATTGGAAGAGGAACATAACAATTTGCGCTCCGCACTGAAGTGGTTTGTACAACAAGCTGAGGAGGGTGATGAAATCAGTGCTGATTCGGGAGTACGAATGGCAGGTGCGCTGTGGGGGTTCTGGGATACTCACGGGTATTTTAACGAAGGACGAGAATGGCTGCGGAAGATGATTGAGTTGAGCAACACGCCAACCACCGCGCGAGTAGATGCCCTAAACGGTGCAGCGATGCTCGCAAGACGCCAGTCCGATACCGCTGAAGCGCTTCAGTTGTATGAGCAGGGATTAACGATTGCGCGCGAGATTGATTACAAGGCGGGAAGAGCCGAAACACTTGGGGGCCTGGGATACATGATTGAATATCAAGGCGCGGATGACGAATTGGCTAAATCGTACTACGCGGATAGCCTTGCATTGTGGCGAGAGGCGGGGGATAAGCGCGGGATAGCAACCGCTCTTGGACCACATGCGGAACGCGCTGCGTCAGCGAATGATTTCGAACAAGCCAACCTGCTTTTTGAAGAGAGTTTATCCTTATTCAGAGAGGTCGGTGATAAGCGTGAAATCGCAGGTGCGCTTTGGAATCTTGGCCAGATCGCAGTCGTGACGGGACGCTATGAACAAGCAGTACTAATGTATAGCGAGAGCCGAGCGATCTATGAGGAGCTGAAGGATCTCCATGGTGTAGCGACTCAACTGAGATCCTTGGCAGAGGTTGAAGCAAATCGAGGCAACACGATCAAGGCTCGTGCCTTATATGAAGAAGCATTGACGAGTTTTCGTTCTTTAGAAGACAAAAGATGCACTTCGACATCCCTCGTTGGTCTAGCGGGACTTTTCAGGGACCAGGAAGATCTCACAGGCGCGATAGCGTTGATTCTTGAATGTCTGAATTTGTCTCGGGAAATTGGCTACAAACCCTTGGAAGCCAAAGCGCTGAGACTGCTGGGGAAATGTGACCTCGCTCAAGGAAATCTCGAATCTGCAAGGGTGCATTTTATCGATAGCCTGCACATTGCTCAAGAAATGGGTCATCGCCAGGA
>DAOUDJ010000180.1:0-1995 GCA_034430795.1 Anaerolineales bacterium
GGATGCGGAAGGCGATAAGCAAGCCGGAATGCACGCAATTCAACTCGGCGAGCAGGAGGTCCAGGTCCTGTTTGTCGGTGGGCCCATGACGGACCAGTACGGGAAAGTCTTTGGAGCTGTGTTGATCGGTAAGTATCTGGAAAATGTGACCCGTGATCTGGGTGAAATCGCTGGAGCGCACATTAGTACGTATGACTCTGAGTCAGGCACTCTAGTTCATACAGATTTCTCAAAAGGGGATCCATGGAACCCACCTGGTCTGACCCTTAATTCCCAACTGGTTCAAGTAGCGCTGGATGCAGAAAGCGGAGAAGCGCCCTATCGGACGGTACAGATTGCCGGGCAAGCTTACGGCGAGGTGCTCACGCCATTCCAGGTTCGTAACGGCACTGTGCAATTGGGCTTAATGGGAATCTCGCTTTTGGGTGGTGAAGAAGCCGAGGTCCTTTACCAGCAGTATCGCCAGCAGGCATCTAATCTCCTTCTTTTTGGGGTATTGGCCCTCGTGCTTGTCATCGGAACTGGCCTGCTTGTGTCGAGTTGGATTACCCGCCCGTTGGTGGATTTGACGGAAGCAACACATGAAGCAGCGATGGGTAATTTGGAGACCATCGTTACCGCGGGATCAAAAGATGAGTTTGGCGCACTTGCGCAGACCTTCAACAGGATGCTAACGGGCATACGTGAGGAGACTCTATATCGGAACCTGCTGGGGCAGGACCCAACACCAGATGCAAAGGAACACTTGAGGAAAACCCTGGTGGAGGGCGGCCGGCTTACAGAGGGGCAAACGGTGAAGGCCACAGTGCTTCACGCTGAGATAAGAGGATTTTCCACCGATGCGGAAAAGGCTGATCCCTCACGAGTGGTTCAAACGCTGAATGATGCTCTCGCTGGGGTCATTCCGGTAATCTATCTCCATGGAGGCGTCCTTGACACGCTGGCTGGAGGGGAGGTAAAGGCGTATTTTGGAGTCTTCCCTCGAGGGTTGCCGATGCAGGTCAGTTCCTTGCAGGCGACTCATGCGGGGATGGAGCTGATCGACTATTTTAATGCCTTGAATGAGAACCGCGCGTCCACTGGTGTGCCACCGCTGGATGTGAGCGTCGGCATCGCCACTGGCTGGGTCATCGCCGGTGGAATAGGCGTGCAAGGAAGCTTGCATTACACGATCCTGGGCGATACGGTTACCGCAGCGCACGTCATTCAAGAGGCTGCCAATTCGATGCATGGTGGGATTGTATTAATCAGCGAAGAGACGCACGAGTATCTATCAGGAGCGCGCTCGCAATTTAAAATCGGTCGTCATGGCCGCTTGCCGGCGGAAGATGGGGGGCAGGAAATCGGTATATATGAAGTCGAAGGACGCACCGAACGTTTGGTCGATATGTCGGACTCTGATAAGGAATAGACTTTGGCCGGAGATGGGGAATCCGTATACGTAGTGGATGTTGAAAGCTTGAGTAGGAGATAAGAACGGCTTGAAAGGTAATGCATAAGCAAGTAACTTGATACAAAGATCACGCTCATTGAACGTTGGAGTGCCTTGTCTGCAAATGTTTATTTCGTTGGTCGCTGTGATCGGGCGGCAATGGGCCTTAGAAGCTCCCTCGTTCATAGAAGAGCAGGGTAAATTGGTATGAAAAAAAGACGATGGGTATTCCGTGCATTTGGTGTATTCCTCGCGATCGTAGCTGTCGCGGTTGCGGCAGCGATCGTATTAAACTCCGCGGCAGCGGAATCTTTGCCGTTCTCGATGGGATTGCGCTCGAAGCTCACGGCTGACTATTCTCAGGAGGGATCACAGGGTGTCTTGGGTGTCTTTCGCCTTTCGATCATCGGGGATGCCTTGCGTGACCTGGGTCTGACTCCGAAGGAAGCTGATGAGCAAACAGCGGGCATCAAGGTCGCGCTAAATGACCCCGTCCCGACGGCGACCGCGCTCAATTTCGAGGGGGATGATCCCTACACAGCGACGCCGACAGCGACGCCGAC
>DAOUDJ010000181.1:0-1958 GCA_034430795.1 Anaerolineales bacterium
ATAGATCCTATATCTGTAGGTCCTTTTATGCATAACATGACTATATCAAAAAGTGACATAAGGGGCAATTCTTCCCCACCGCAAGCAGTGGGGTTTTCTTGCCAGGTGCTTCATAAAATAAATCCCGTCGGGCGTCAAGCCTGGCGGGGTGTGAGCCATAACCAAGCAGATCGGGGGGGGTCAATTCAAGCGAGTGACATCGGTGGCTTGGAAGCCGCGAACCGTGTTCTCGAGATAAAAAGCGACCTTCTCGCCCTTGTTTAGTAATTGAAATCCCTCACCGGCGATGTCGCGATAGTATACAAAAACATCTTCCCCATCTCGGGCATCGATATACCCATACCCTTTGGATCCGTCAAAAGACCGTACGATTCCCGTTGTCCGTTTTGGCACGTACATCCTCCAAGCAACCGTGAATTCTATCACACAGGGCACCAACTGGTCAAACGCCAGAAAGGACCGGCTCGATCAACTTGACCGGGTCTCCGCACCGGGATATACTGCACGCCAACAAACGATTATGGGCGAAGGTGGTCTGTTGCCCGGATGCACAGACCGCCAAGGGGAAGCCGGTGACCGAAGAGTGAAACTCGGAAGTCCGGCGCTGTCCCGCAACTGTAAGGACGGGTTCATCCCGTCCAAGCCAGGATACCCGCCTTCGCCCGATGTTCTCAGCTCCTTCGCGGAAAGGATGGGTTGCTTATGACTGCTCCAACTTGAGGCCTTCCCGATAATCTCACAGGGGGAGGCTGATTTCTTTTCCCCAGCTGTCATCCATAGTACGAACAAGGCGTCGTGCAGCGACGCGACCAGGAGAGGAGTTTACGATGTTTCTGAAGGGATCAAGTCAACGCCAACAAAAGGCGATTGCTCGTTTGGTTATCACGTTTTTTACTGTAGCTATCATGGGTTTCGTGGTTGTGGCTTGTAGTGGTTCTCCTGCATCAACAATAGGGGAACCAACCGGAGCACCATCCCCAACTCCCGCACCGGCAGAGATGAAAGAACCCACCGTCGAGCCGACGGAGGATGTTTACCCGCTTACGCTCGTTGACGGCATGGACCGCGAGGTGGTTCTGTCAGGCCCAGCGCTGCGGATCGTGTCCATTGCGCCATCCAACACGGAGATACTCTTCGCCATCGGGGCGGGAGATCAAGTTGTCGGTCGGGACGAAGTCTCGGATTACCCTCCTGAAGCGCTCGAGGTCGCCAGCATTGGCAGCACGTATGGTGAACTCAATACCGAGGCCATTTTAGCGTTAGAGCCCGATCTTGTGCTTGCAGCGACAATTACCAGCCCGGAGCAGGTGCAAACCCTCGAAGTTCTTGGTATTCCTGTCTTCCTGCTCGCAAACCCGCAGGATTTCTCGGGCTTGCTTGAAAACATTAGCATTGTGGGCATTCTGACCGGGCATGAGGCCGAGGCTGAAGCTCTCGCAGAAGAACTTGAGGCGAGGATAAAAGCAGTGACTCAGAAGGCGGCTGACGCGGAGCTCGTCAGCGTGTTCTATGAGGTGGACGGCACGGATTCGACCGCGCCGTGGACGACGGGAGCCGGAACTTTCCAGGATGTGCTGATTGGGCTCGTCGGTGGCGAGAACGTCGCCGCCGACATCGCCGGGTGGGGACAAATGAGCTTGGAGGAGATCGTCACCCGCGATCCCCAGGTCGTCATCTTCGGCGAAGGACCGTGGGTCCCGACGACCGTCGAATCCTTCTCGGAGCGTTCCGGTTGGGGGGAGATCGCTGCCGTCGTCGATGGTCGTGTCTATGGGATCGACACGAATTGGGTCGATCGCCCCGGGCCGCGGCTGGTGGTTGCACTTGAACAAATGGCTTTTATGATCCACCCGGAGCTCTTTGAATAAGCATGGGAGACTCGAGCGCAAACGCATTGCCTGAATCCATGAAACCGCAGGGCTCCAGGCGTTATTCGCACTGGATATGGTCGGGATCAG
>DAOUDJ010000182.1:0-21397 GCA_034430795.1 Anaerolineales bacterium
GCGAGGGTTGCGGCTATAGCCATCATTATGGCGACGATTATGAATACAATAACCAAAGCCGTGATGGCGATGGTCTTGGGTACCCCGCGGTTGAGGCGCCTGGTTTCACGGGCATTCGGGGTCGTAGTTCTAACCGGCTTGATTAGCGGCGCGGCGAATTTTTTCCTTTGATAGCAGCTACGGAGCAGGGAGTGTTTCTCATCAACACCCGGTTAAGATCTTTTCGGGAACGCTTATTGAAGCCGCTCCAGGATTGTCGCTGTAGACATGCCGTGACCAATGCACATTACTTGCAATCCATAGCTTCCATCATACATCTCGAGCTCATGGAGTAATTTAGTCATTAAGACCGCTCCGGTGGCGCCAAGCGGATGCCCGTGGGCGATGGCACCCCCGTCTGGGTTGACCTTCTCGGGGTCGGCACGAAATTCCTCAAACCACGACAGAACGACGGAAGCGAACGCTTCATTAATCTCAATAATATCGATCTGGTCGAGAGTCATCCCCGCTTTAGAGAGCACCATTTGCGTTGCCGGAATAGGTGCGTCGAGCATCAACACCGGGTCGGAGCCGATGACAGCGCGTGCCACGATGCGAGCTAATGGCTTAAAATTGTTCTCGCGGACAGCATCGGCGGAGGCCAGCAGCAGCGCCGCGGCGCCGTCGCTGATTTGACTGCTGTTTCCTGCTGTGATCACCCCGTCTTCTTTAAAGACTGGACGCAGCGAGGCCATCTTTTCCCTCTCTGGCTGCAAGCGAACCCCCTGGTCAATTGTGATTGTTTGCATCCCCCCATCGCTGTCGGGAACTTGAATCGGAAGAATTTGGCTTTCCAGTCGACCGTCGCGAATAGCAGCACCTGCACGCAGATGACTTTGGAAAGCGTAATCGTCCAGGGCGTCACGCGAGAGCTGCCATTTCTCGGCCATCAACTCCGCGCTGAGGCCCTGGTGTACGAGTGGGTAAGGAAAATCCTCCGGCCATGACTCGGGCCAGTCCGCACCCATAGGTTGGTGAGACATCATTTCGATACCGCCGGCGAGGACCAAATCCATGTCTCCGACGAGTATCGCTTGGGCGGCGAAATGAACCGCTTGTTGGCCAGAGCCGCACATACGGTTGATCTGAATCCCCGGCACTTCTACGGGGAAGCCCGCGTGCAAGAGCGCCAGCCTGGCGATATTGGCTCCCTGATCGCCCAGCGGTGTAACGCAACCGAGGATGACATCCTCAATCTGTTCATGACTTACGCCACCACGGCTCAGCGCTTCATTGAGTACTCGGGCGGCAAGATCAACAGGAGCGATTGGATAAAGGTCGCCGCGGTCAGGTCTACCCACGCCAATTGGTGTGCGTACAGCGGCGATGATGTACACTTCGTTTGCCATTTTTGGTCACTCGGCTCTATTCTAGGAGCGCCGCGGCGCCCGTCGTTTCGTTGGTATCAGCATAGGTGCAGAAACTGTGTGAGTCAATTGACCCGCAGGTCGATCCCGCTTCTAGAGCAAAGGGACATCAAGTGCAAGACGACTATTCTGCATCTGGTGGTAACAATTTAGAATAATTAAGTGGCTTCGGGTTGACGGCGTGAATATGGAGATGTGTTCGATGACAGGCCCGCGTGTTTTAACGTTGTTTATGGTTCTTCTTATTTCTGCATGTGGTCGAACCGGGATTCCGAAGGCACAGCCTTACGAATCGATCGATGACCTCCTGAATGCATTAGAGGATGCCGGTGCTGAGATTGTCACCGTGGGTTTGGAAGCGCCGCTGTTTGATGTGGACTCACGGGCGATTATCCTGAATGGGGAAAAATCCGAGGTATATGAATTTGAGAACGCAGATGCGAGCGAGCAGGGTGTAATTCACCTACAAGCGCTGCTCGAAGATGCCTGGACGGACACGGAGAGTAAGCTGCCATCGGCGAGGATATGGTCGCAAGACCGCCTGATCGTTGTGTACTTCGGGCGAGATGGAGGGACGATCTTGCTCCTGAGCGGATTGTTGGGCGATCCGCTACAGAAAACCGGGCTCGCTGCTGATGAGCCTTATCCTCCAGCGGTTCCAGCAGCAATCCATGCATTGGCGGAGGCTAATGGCGAAGATCCAAGCTTTGTAAAAGTGCTCTCGTACACTTTCGTTGAATGGAGCGATGGGTGTATGGAGTACCCACACCCTGGAGAGAACTGCGCGCAGGCGCTGACATCAGGGTGGCGTATTCTATTGCAGCTTGGAAGCCAAGAGGTTGAAATTCATAGTGATGAAATGGGTGGAGAAATTCGCTGGCGGTAACAATAAGCAGGGATCTGACTTTATATGAGGATGCGGAGAGGATGTGAACGATACCATGCATGATCCAAAGGCAGACATTGGAACGGAAAACGACCAGCTGGGGCCACTCCCACGCAATGTCTGGGTGGTCACACTGACCAGCTTCTTAACCGACATCTCCTCCGAGATGTTGATAAACCTTTTACCGCTATTTTTGTTCAACGTCCTCGGCGTAAGGACAACCTTCATCGGGGTGATTGAAGGTGTGGCTGATGCTGTCGCCAGTTTGGTGAAGATGACCTCCGGCTGGCTCTCCGATCGATTACGAGCGCGCAAGCCGCTCGCTGTGCTTGGTTATGCTGTATCGACGGTCGCGAAGCCATTTCTTTATCTGGCGACAAGCTGGGGAGCAGTGCTGGGTGTGCGTTTCGCAGATCGAGTTGGGAAAGGATTACGCACCGCTCCGCGGGATGCGCTGATAGCAGACAGCATCCCGGAAAGTCGACGGGGATTTGCATTTGGCCTGCACCGCGCGGGCGACACCGCCGGGGCGGTTGTGGGAATAGGGCTGGCCATCGCGATCATCCTCGTCTCGCAGCGCGGCGCTGCCGAGTTGTCCCGTGAGACGTTTCAAACCGTTGTTTTGATCAGCATCATCCCAGCGGTACTGGCTGTCATCACGCTGGCGTTCGGCGCCCAGGAGATCAAGCCAGGTTCGGGTATCGGTTCCAAGCAGGGATCCGAGCCACCAGAGGAGAAAAAGGAGGAGAAAACGCGAGGGATGTTGCTGTCCACCAATCCGCGTTTCCGGAATTATATTTTGATCATGGCCCTTTTTACCTTGGGGAACTCCTCGGATGCCTTTCTCATCCTACGGGCGCAAACAACAGGGCTCTCCGTTGTGAACATCCTGGTGATGATGATGACCTTCAGCTTGATATACACAATCATTTCGACGCCCGCCGGCGTGTTATCGGACAAGGTCGGTCGTAAGCGGGTTCTCATGGTCGGGTGGGTTTTGTATGTAGTGGTATATCTGGGCTTCGCAAGAGCCTCTGCGGGATGGCATGCATGGGCGCTCATGGCACTTTATGGCGTATATTACGGGTTGACGGAAGGTGTAGCCCGGGCGTTTGTTGCCGATTTAGTCCCCTCCCATCTACGCGGGACAGCGTTTGGGATTCTCCATGCTGTAATCGGCCTTGTTGCCCTACCGGCCAGTATCATCGCCGGAGTGCTGTGGCAGGGGATTGGGGCTTGGAATGGGTTTGGACCCGGCGCACCCTTTCTGTTCGGCGCCGGGGCGGCATTCCTTGCTAGCATTGCCTTGAGCCGGTTGTCTCCGCCTCGTCTTCAGGAACAGGGGGCGGGAAGGTAATAGGGTGGGCTTAAAGCGTTTGGGCGCTCGCGTACGTAAACCTGTTCGGCGCGGGGATGCAGAAAAATACTTGCGGTATACACTCTTGAGCTTTGCGTTAACCGTGACGCTTATCCGGCTCTTCCTGGCAATAACCGGCTATCCTCAGCTCGGAGGTGGGGAACTCCACATCGCGCATGTGTTGTGGGGCGGGCTGGCTCTACTTTCCGCCGTATTGCTGTCCTTGGTTTTGACCAACCGTTGGGCATACTCGCTCAGCGCGATTCTGGCTGGTATCGGGGTGGGTTTATTCATTGATGAGGTCGGCAAATTCATCACCCAGAGCAACGATTATTTCTACCCCGCGGCTGCACCGATCATTTATGTTTTTTTCTTACTCATGGTATGGCTCTACCTCCACGTCAGGCGCCCACCCGCCCTCAATATTCGAGATGAACTATACCGAGCGCTCGGAGAGATGGGGGAGGTTCTGGACCACGACCTCGAATCAGAGGAGCGCAAGGTTCTCGAAAATCGCTTGGTTAGGATCACCCAGCATGCAGAGCACGCCGATTACCGGCACCTGGCGCGGCAATTACAGGAGTTCATCGATTCAGAATCACTTCAGGTCGTTCCAGACAGGAAAGGTGCGTTCGAGAGGTTGATTGGCTATGTACAGCAGTGGGAGCGCCGTTGGATCACATTGGGCAGGCTAAAATCGATTCTTATTGGCGCGCTGCTTGCGTTAGGCATCGTAACGGTTATGGACTTTGCCCGGCTTCTCTCAGGGATCAACAATCCAGACATTTTGGCATCTTGGATCAATGATTTGCTTTCACTTGGCTTGGTTACAAGCAAAACGGGGCTTCTGTGGTTTGCGACGCTTACGATTCTTGAAGGCCTGGTTGGTTTACTGTTAATCGCCGCAATCATTTTGATTCTTGTGAAACGCGAGGGTGTCGGGCTCACGCTTGCTGCCTTTGGCTTGTTGCTTTCGTTAGTAGGGGTGGATCTGTTGGTTTTCTATTTTAAACAGTTCTCGACCATTATCACCGCGCTGATTCAATTCTTACTTTTACTGCTGGTCTATCACTATCGCAGCAGGGCTCAAAGAGAGAAAGGATGAGCTCGATAGGGAGGGTAAGAAGTCGTCGAGCATAGATCCATTTGGTTCTCATCCGAATTTTATAGTAGTGGCCGACACACGGGTCGGCCACTACTTCCAGCTCATCAGAGTTAACTTAAAACCAGCGAGATACCCTCTCCATGCCCCGCAAAGAGGGAGCATCAGGTGTGGGCTTGATAAGGATCCCCTTAATCAATCACCGGCAGGTGTGGGTACTAGCTCTGGCTCCGTATTTTTCATGGGTGTCGTCGCCCTGATGAAGCCAGCGAACAACATAATGGCGCCAAAAAACTCTCCGTAATAGAGGGCGCCGGGTATACCGAAACGACTGAAAGCGCCGCCAAATGCGGGGGCGAGAGCTCCAACTGCGATCAGGAGATTCCCAAGGGTTCGATGGAGAAGGATTCGTTTGCGCCAGAAGATGTAGGCTGAATATACTGCTCCGCCGACCAGCGCTACGGTGCCGTAGAGATTAAAGATGGGCGTTAGAGTGCGGATGCCTGAAGTGACGATGGCATGGCCGCTCAGTTCACTGCCGGTGTGGATGCTGGAGGTCATCAGCGTGGGGTCGAGTTCGGCGGTGAACACGCGAAATGTAGCATAGACAGAACCCATGATGAGCAGCGCTGTAAGCGCGTTAGCCCATTTGCGCTTTGCCAGCATGTAGACCGTTCCTTGGCCAAGCCACGCAGCGACCAAAATGGCGCCGAACAAATACCACATACGGAAGATCAAGGGGTTCCAACCAAGGGCGCCGAAATACGCCTCGCAGAAACCACCGATTCCATAGAAGACCATACCTATTCCCCAAATCAGCAGATGCGTTCCTCTGCGATCGGCGTAGCGTTTAAAGATGAGTACAGCGAAGACGAAACTCACGATGCTTGAAATAAACGGGATAATGGTATTTGTAAATGTCATTTCTTCTCCTCATGAAAAAGTATGTGTTCGTGCATGTAAGAGTCCAAGTGCGCTTTTCACTGTATAGCAAACTGCATCACGGGAAAATTCCGAGTACGACAGCTGCAATTACCAGAAGCATAAAGACTGTAGCCAGGACGAGAATCACCAGGGCGATGGGGACGATTTTTTCGTAAACTCGCGGATACTGTTTTTTTGAGGATTTCGACTTGCTTGATTCGCTGTTTTTCATGTACTTTTTCGTCTTTAAGGGTATCTCCATCATATGAGAAGGATGTTAGCAATGGGTGAGAATTTTATGAGAAGAATCTGGAGATCTATGCGTTCAAAACGCAGACATCAAGCTATTATGCACAAGCGACACCATTGGCGGATCCTGCAGATCCTCGGTGTCGCTTGAAGCGTGCAGTTTGGGGCTCGCGTCTTGTGGCTAGCCGTGCCTGATTAATGGTCCTCGAAAACCTTCTCCCCTGCCCTGATGGGCACATTCAATCTGTTCTCGGCCGGAGTGATTGGGCATGACCATTTGGCGTTGTAGGCGCAATAGGGGTTATAAGCAAGATTGAAGTCGACAAGCAGCCGGTCGTCAGAGAGCAATTCCGGCTCGAGATACCGACCTGCTCCGTACGTTTCCTGACCCGCGAGTGAGTCCGCGAAGGGCATGAAGAAACCATGCTCGTTTTGGAATACGGTGAGTTCAACATCATCCCCTTCAACCGCAAAGTGGAATCGGCCGAATCTAGTGTAGGTCTGCACATCTCCTGTATTCGTCTGTATCTGGACTCGATCCCCCTCGGGGAAACGCTCGATTTCTACGTGTATGCGCAAATCGGTGTTCTCCGGGAAATAGCTCAATCCACTGAAATCGGCCTTCTGCTCATCATCAAGTGGACTGTGATGATCGTGAAGAAAAAACTCATCTTTCCCTTCACGGAATCGTTTCAACTCACTCATGGTATCTCCGTCATGTGGTCGTTAGATTGTCACGATCTTCACTGTAACGCGGTCGTAACTTGGTGAAGATGTATTAGAGCGCAAGGTCCATACGTCGCCCTGGCTGCGCGAAGGTAGGATCTATATAAATGGACGCCGTGATTGTAGATCATCTTACGTGACCGGGCTTGAAAAACGTAACCCAGATGTTGACTTCACACTGGGCGGCCCATATTTAATGTCAACCAAAGATAAATTGGCGTGTCAGGAGCATATCTTCCTCCTATGGAGTGTTAATAGTTCTCTAGCGTAATTCGCCTAAGATAGAGCTATAAGATTATCTTACGAGGTGACAAACAATGGCGAAGATTATTGGTATTGACTTAGGAACCACAAACAGCGTCGTCGCGGTAATGGAAGGCGGCGATCCAGCTGTGATCTCCACCGCGGAAGGCGGGCGTTTATGCCCCTCCGTGGTTGCGTTCACCAAAAATGGCGAACGCCTTGTCGGCCAGACGGCTAAACGACAGGCTATTGTGAACTCAGAGAACACGGTTTACTCCATTAAGCGATTCGTCGGGCGACGTTTTGATGAGGTCGAGACCGAACGCAAGATGGTCTCCTTCGAGACGATAAAGGGGTCTGCCGGTGGCGCGCAGGTGAAGATACCGGCAACTGGCCGCGAATATACCCCACAAGAAATCTCGGCGATGATTCTGGCAAAATTAAAGAAAGACGCCGAGGCATATCTGGGCGAATCGGTGACCAAAGCCGTGATTACGGTTCCGGCTTACTTCAACGATTCCCAGCGGCAAGCTACTAAGGACGCAGGAAAGATCGCCGGGTTGGAAGTGATGCGGATTATCAACGAGCCCACAGCGGCAGCCCTGGCCTATGGTTTGGACAAGAAGGAAAACGAGACCATCCTGGTTTTCGACTTGGGCGGCGGAACCTTCGATGTCAGCTTGCTGGAAGTGGGTGAAGGCGTTGTCGAGGTGAAAGCGACGAACGGCGACACGCACTTGGGAGGCGACGATTGGGATCAGCGGATCGTCACCTACATCGCCGACGAGTTTAAAAAAGAGCAGGGGATCGATCTGCGCGAGGATCGGCAGGCTCTGCAGCGGTTGCGTGAGGCGGCAGAGAAGGCCAAGGTAGAGCTCTCCTCGGTAACAGAGACGGATATCAACCTGCCTTTCATCACCGCCGATGCATCCGGCCCGAAGCACTTGCAGATGAAACTGACGCGCTCAAAGTTTGACCAGCTAACCGAAGACCTCGTCGACCGCATCAAGGGACCTTTTAAGGCCGTGCTCAAAGACGCGAATGTCAAGACCGCGGATGTAGATGAAGTTGTGCTTGTCGGGGGGGCAACACGCATGCCCATGGTGCAGGACCTGGTCCGTGAACTGACGGGGAAAGAACCCCATAAAGGCGTTAACCCGGATGAAGTTGTGGCTGTTGGCGCCGCTATTCAGGGTGGCGTGCTAGCCGGCGAGGTCAAGGATGTTCTGCTGCTCGATGTTACACCGCTCTCGCTGGGTGTAGAAACACTTGGCGGCGTGATGACTACTCTGATCGAACGCAACACCACGATCCCGATCAAGAAGGCTGAGATCTTCTCCACGGCGGAGGACAACCAGACGGCAGTCGACATCCACGTCCTTCAGGGGGAGCGACCGATGGCCTCTGACAACATGACGCTCGGGCGTTTTCGTCTTGAGGGTATTCCCCCCGCATCGCGGGGCTTGCCTCAGGTTGAAGTGACATTTGACATCGATGCCAACGGGATTATCAATGTAAAAGCCCAGGATAAAGCGACGGGAAAGGAACAGAAAGTAACCATCACGGCCTCCACGAATCTGGACAAGGATGATGTGGAGCGGATGGTTCAAGAATCAAAATCCCATGCAGCTGAGGACCGCATACGGCGGGAGTTGGCTGACGCCCGGAATGAAGGCGATTCTCTTGCCTACCAGGCGGAGAAAGCGCTGCGAGATTTGGGCGATAAGGTGCCGGAGAAAGATCGAGAGCAGATCGAAGAGAAAGTCGCTGCGTTACGCGAAGTAATCCAAGGTGAAGATTTATCGGAAATAAAGCGACTGACCGAAGAAGTCAATCAAGCCAGTCATGCGCTGAGCCAACAGATGTACGCTCAGGAGGCTGAGACACAGGCTGAAGAAAATGACAGCGAGGGCGGTGTGGATGAAGGAGAAGTCGTCGAAGGCGAATTCCGCGAGGCTTAGTCCGCCTCCCATCAGCGAGTAAAATGAAGTCCGCCTGAGTATTACGCTTGGGCGGACTTTTAGTTTTGGAGAAAAAAGGGAGGGGCAGAAGAATCCGCCGCGAATTTCCAATGGATGTCCGTGCTTAAAACCATCGTCTGCACTTCGTCGTTCATTGGAGAACAGCATGGCGTTAGGCATCCGATCGTGTGCGATCAGAAGCGGGTAATAAGAGTACTTAATTCCACGTGCTTGATCACCCCGACTGGCACCGTCTATAATGAGCTTGTAACCCAGAATGAACACGCCCGTACCGCGCAGCGAGCAAGCGGAGAAAATCTATCGCTTTGGGAAATGGTTAATGAGAAACTACGCCAGGTTTCATAAGGAGTACCACGGGTTATTTTCATGTCTGAGAATTTGGAGATTGCGGACATGAATTTTCGCCCCTCACGCTCGCGCGGGATGATCTTTGGCTTTATGATCCTCCTGCTCCTATTGGGAGCGGGTGTATTTGGCTTAATAATGCTGGCGACAGATACAATCTCCGTTTGGATGGTGTTGTGGGCGCTTCTGCCTCTGCTCTCCTTCCCGCTGTCAATGGTCGTGAGTTATCGGCTCTACGGTTTGATGGCAGCGCGTTATTATCTCGATCGCGATGGGTTCTTTCTCCAATGGGGTTCAGTGATTGAACAGATTCCAATCGCGGCTATCAAGGCTGTGGATACAGCGGAAGCGCTCGGTGTTGAACTAAAAGCGCGTGGTGTCCTTGCCTGGCCGGGGCTCGTGATTGGTGAATGCGAAGATGAGAAGGTCGGTCGGGTGGAGTTTTTCGCTTCAACCTCGGCTGATCGCCTGGTCGTAGTACAAACGACAGAGCGTTCATTAGCAATCTCGCCGCAGGATCGCGAGGGGTTCCTAAGTGCCTTCAATTCGGCTCTGCGGATGGGTCCATTGGAGACCATACCGGCGATATCGAAACGTCCGCGGTTCGTGCAGATGGTGTTCGAGCTGGATCGTGTGGCACGCCTGCTAGTCGTGGCGGGAGTTCTCCTGCCATTACTATTGCTTGGATACCTCGGCCTTCACGTCGTTGATCTGCCGCCAGAAGTGCCCTTTGGGTTCGGCCCGGAGGGATTTATTAACACCTTTGCACCGCCCGGGCGGCTACTCATGCTGCCGATGATCGGGGGCCTTTGCTGGCTGATCGATCTTGTGGCCGGTTTCTGGTTGTATCGTAGTGAGAAGAATCGGCCCCTGGCGTATGCGCTGTGGGCGACGCCAATTCTGGTTGGCGGACTGCTCTGGGGAGCGGCGCTGCAGCTGCTCTTGGCGATCTAATCGGTTGGTTTAATCAACAGGATTTCCGTGGTTATCCACAGGGAATCCGCAAGTTATCCACAGGTTGGGACAATTTGCAGGCGATCGGTGGTGTACAACTACTCCTCGGGGGGATTTTGGGAATTGCCTTCGCGGCGGCTGGCTACGCAGCTGGGGCGCTCACGCTAGATGGAGCTGTCGGCGCTTTCCTGGTCGGCGGGTTGACCTTTGGTTTTGGGGGGATTCCGCCCGCGGTTCTTTTAATAGCCTTCTTTATATCCTCAAGTTTGTTGTCAGGACTCGGCCGCTCCCAAAAGCGGCGTTTCGCAGGGACGTTCTCCAAAAGCGGGAAGCGAGATCTCGGCCAGGTTTTTGCCAATGGGGGAGTGGCCGTTTTATTTTCCGTAGCGTACGGTTTGACACATGAGAACCTCTGGTTCGCTGGCTTTGTGGGTGCGATCGCGGTCGCAACCGCGGATACTTGGGCGACGGAGATCGGAATCCTCTCACGCCAGAGACCACGCTTGATCACAACAGGAGAGCGCGTTGTGCGCGGCACCTCGGGCGCTGTAAGCCTTTTGGGATATTTTGCGGTCTTGGGTGGATCCGGCCTGATCGGATGCCTAGGATGGGCACTAACGCGAGATTGGCGCTTCTTGCCGGTAGCGCTCTTTGCTGGGGCTATCGGATCGACGGTTGACAGTTTACTTGGCGCTACAATCCAGGCGATATTTTTCTGTCCGGACTGTAAAAAAGAGACCGAGCAGAACCCTGAGCACGCTTGTGGAACAACAACACAGCGAGTACGAGGTTTGAACTGGCTGCGGAACGATCATGTTAATTTCGCGGCAACAATAGCGGGGGCTCTCGCGGCGATCTTGATTTGGCTTGTGGTCTGACAAGCTATCTACCCAAGGAAGGAGGGAGTGAAAATGGAGGGCAATGGCAGGGAGGATATCCGCAGCTTGCTAAAAACATTTGGAATAAAGGCTGATGAGATCGTGATTGCTCATCTAGCGCGCAACCCCGGTGAAATGCCGCTGCAAATCCGGCTCATTCTTGAGGACCGGACGGATTACGGCGACCATCCACCGGAGACCCCGCTCCATCTCGAGATCGAGGGTGATATCCGGCGCTAAGGGTTGGCCACAGATATCAACGTAGATAATGTTCCCACCTCACTGAAGAGCATTATTCCAAGACAAAACCGCGATATAAGACGGGACGTTTTTGTTTCTTGAGAGGATGCCTGAAATGAAAGGAGCTGTCTAAAAAGACCCTTTAGACAGCTCCTTTTTTTCTATGCCGAGAAGATCTGGTCAAACCTGATGAACGGGTTCTTTCTCTCGAATGCGGGTCATGGAGAAGGCGGCCAACGCCAAGAAGGTTGCGCTGAAGACCCAGAGCCAGCTATGGCTGGTTAGATCAATAAGCCATCCACCCAGGATGGGCCCGGTGATTGCTGCGGCGGAGGCCGAGAAATAGTAAAGGCCAGTATATGCGCCGATGCTCTCCTCGCCGCCGAGGTCATACACCATAGGCAATGAGTTGATGTTAACGAGTGCCCAGAAGACGCCCATAAGCGCCAGCAGAATCAGGAGCATCGTTGGGTTGCGGATGAAGAAACCAAACCACAGCCCGAGGATCATTCCAAAAAGCCCAATCAGGATTGTTGGTTTCCGGCCGATCCGTGTAGCCACCAATCCGCTAGGGATAGCGAAGAGGACCAGTGTGGCGGCGAAAGCGGTGAGCATCTGCGTGCCTGTCCCTACCTCAATTTCAAGGACATTGCGGGCATAGATAGTGAAGAACGCCTCCATCGCGTTCCAACCTACGAACCAGAAAAAGATCGCGGCGAGAAGGTAGATGCCGTTTTTATCTGGACCGGTTGCAACCTGGCGTATGTTATCCAACAGACCGGGCGTTTTTTCTTGACCGGGGCCCTCTACCTCAAGCTCTGGCTCGCGGACAAAGAGCAACACGATACCTATGGCGAGCAGCATCACCCCCGAGCCAACGATGAAGGGCAACGGGACGCCAAGCTTATACAACGCACCTCCGCCGAAGAGCGCCACCGCAGCGCCAAGACCACCCATCAAATTGATAACGCCGTTGGCTTTGCTGCGGTCCTCCGGCCGGAAGAGATCTCCCAGGTAGGCGACGGTCGGTGTGCGAAAAAGCGCCATACCTATGTTGGTGCAGAGAATGGCTGTGCCGATCAAGATAAAGTTTTCGCGGACGAAGGGGACCAGAATGAAGAACAGCGAGGCCATTGGAGCCCCGAGGATGAGAAAGGGCTTTCTGCGTCCGACGCGTGTGCGTGTGCGGTCAGAAAGGCTCCCTACCCAGGGCTGGACGAACATATTGATGATATTGTCCCAGGTGAGGATGAAGCCTACGACAACGGCCGAAAGACCGAGGTCTTCCAACATAGGCGGGATAAGGCTGTTGAACAGTGGCCAGATAATGCTGATGCCGAAGAAGCCGAACCCCAGAATGAATGTGCGGGCATAAGGGAAACGCTGCATGATTAGTCCTCTAGAATGTGGTGAATCCTGATTTTATTGGGTATTGGAGAACATGCAAACAAAATGTGAACCCTTATTGACCCGAGAGTGTATGAGTTATACAATGCTTTAGGGGTTGCACCCGCCTTGGGTGCCCGCTGCGCACCGCCCAGCGTTTTAAAGTATCTTTTGGGACGGCGCGCAGTACGTTTATCTGCGAGCAGGGAGGTGCTGCCGGGAAATGAACTCGTCCAGAAACGTATTGAAAAACTTGAAACCTAACATTTAACAGGAGGAGAATATCGTGTTACGCCGAACTTTGTACGTGTTACTAGGATTGCTCATCGTTTCGAGCATGTTGCTAGGTGCTTGCGGAACTAGTGAGCCTGCAGAGCCTGCAGAGCCCGCTGAGCCCGCTGCACCCGCGGAACCCGCCGCGCCCGCTGAGCCGAAAACCTTCATCTTCGGTCGCGGGGGAGACTCAGTTCAGTTGGATCCGTCCATCGTAACCGATAGCGAGAGCTTCCGAGTTACGGGACAGATCCTCGAGCCTCTCTATCAATACGAACCTGGATCAACGACAGCGATCCCGGCTCTGGCGACGGGATGCACTGCGAACGCCGACAGCACTGAGTGGACCTGCGCGCTGCGTGAGGGCGTGAAGTTCCACGACGGCACGGATTTCAACGCCGATGCAGTTCTCTTCAACTTTGACCGCTGGAAGTTCAGCGACAACCCCTATCACTTCGAAAGCCAGGTTTTCGAGTACTACGAGTACATGTGGTTTGGCTTTGATGATGACAGCGTAATCACATCCGTTGAGAAGGTTGATGACTACACCGTTAAATTCGTGTTGGGGGCCCCACTAGCTCCCTTCCTGGCTAACCTGGCCATGGATATGTTCGCCATCTCCAGCCCGGCGGCGATCGAAGCAGCCGGTGAAGACTACGGTACGCCCGCAGCTGGCGCTGTCGGCACCGGACCCTTCAAGTTTGTCGAATGGATCGAAGGCGACAGCATCACAATAGCGGCCAATGCAGATTACTGGGGCGGCGCACCGACCATCAGCGAGATCATCTTCCGTGTGATCCCCGACGATTCGGCTCGTTTCCTGGCTCTGAAAGCCGGAGATATCCACGCCTTTGAGCAGGCTGTTGTTGAGGACCTGACATCGGCCGAAGCCGATCCTGATCTGTACGTCCTCACTCGACCTGCCCTGAACACCGGCTATCTGGCGTTCAACTACAAGATCAAAGAGTTCAACGACAAGAACGTCCGCCTGGCGATCTACCATGCCATCAACCGCCCAGGCCTGATCGAGAACTTCTACGGCGCCTATGGCGAAGCTGCGGAAACATTCCTGCCGCCGTTGATCTGGGGCAAGAACACAGACATCACAGCTTATGCGTATGATCCTGATCTGGCGAAGCAATACTTGGCTGACGCAGGTTTCCCGGATGGTTTGTCCGAGGTGACCGTCGCCGAGGATGTTGTAGACGCTGAGGGGACCGTACTGTACGCCGCCGGCGATAAGATTCCGCTGACGCTGTATTACATGCCCGTTACGCGCTTCTACTATCCAAGCCCAGAGGAAATTGGCACGGCGATGGCTGCGGATCTGGCGAATGCAGGTATCGTTGCCAACCTCGAGTTGGCTGGTGACTGGTCGACGTATCTCGGCCTGCGCCGTAATGGCCATCTCATGGGACTGTACATGTTGGGTTGGGGCGGCGACAACGGCGACCCGGATAACTTCCACAACTACTTCTTTGGCGGCTTAAGCTCCGCTGATGAGGTCAAGGAAGCCGATGGGCGTGAGGGGTGGTACGCAAACCAGGAAGTTGCAAGCCTGTTGTATGAAGCGGCGATCAACCCCGACCAAGCAGAACGAGCCGCGCTCTATGAACAGGTCGAGCAGCTGCTCTACGACGATGTCGCTCGCATCTGGATCGCGCACAACAACACACCGCTTATTTTCTCCTCGACAGTGAGCGGCTACGTAACGCAACCTGTAGGGGCTGACTACTTCGAAGGTGTGGTTATTGAGTAGCGCCGAGTACAGCGCTTAACTCGACGACCATCCACATAGAAGGTGAATAGTCAACTAGGGGGGCGGATAACATCCGCCCCCCTTAAGCCCTACAATGGAGGGGGCCCTTGACTCGATACATCATCCGCCGGCTTATTGCGTTAGTCCCAACGCTGCTAGGCGTTGTCTTTGTTATTTTCATGTTCCAACGTCTTATCCCCGGCGATCCTGCTGTGGCGATGTTGGGGGAACATGCCGCGCAGGAGAATGTGGAGCGGATACGCGAACAGTTGGGGTTAAATCGACCGCCATTCTTGGACACTGACGCTTTGCGAGAGGGCGATTTCGCAGGTTTCTTCGACAGTCAATTTATCCGTTATTTGGATCGACTCCTTCACGCTGACCTTGGCAAATCAATTCACCGCCGCATCCCGGTTGCTGAGACGCTGGCGTTGAGATTTCCAGCGACGATCGAGCTTGCCATGCTCTCGATGTTCCTCGCCGTTCTCGTGGGCATCCCCGCGGGCATCGCTTCCGCTGCTCGACGCAACTCTGCTCTTGACAGTGTGAGCATGATAGGGTCTCTAATAGGGGTCTCCATGCCGATTTTTTGGTTAGGATTGATGGAGATCATGCTCTTCGCGGTCTTCCTGCAATGGCTTCCGAGTGGAGGTCGGGCGAGCCACGTTATCGAGATTGAGACGATTACGCATTTTTACATCATCGACAGCATCCTCGCCGGCAACATGGAAGCTCTAGTGGACGCCCTGAAGCACTTGTTTATGCCGGTTGTTGCCTTGGCGACGATTCCTATGGCGATCATCACCCGCATGACGAGGTCGAGCATGCTCGATGTGCTTCAGGAAGATTACATCCGAACAGCCCATGCTAAAGGCGCTCTAGAGCGGGTGGTGCTCTTCAAGCACGCGCTTAAAAATGCTTTCCTGCCGGTGATCACGATCATCGGGATCCAGACCGGCAGCCTTTTAGCAGGCGCAGTTCTTACAGAGACCATCTTTGCATGGCCGGGCATCGGAAGATGGATCTACGACGCTATTCTGGCGCGTGATTACCCCATTGTACAAGGCGGCACGATGCTCATCGCCTTTGTTTTTATCTTCGCTAACTTGTTAGTCGATATTTCATACGCTTATCTAGACCCGCGCATCCAACAGGAGTGAGGGATTGCATGAGTGACGCAAACCTCGAAGATTTGAACACGATTGATTTTGCTGTACGAGAACATCGCTCGTTGTGGGTGGACGCGTGGCGGCGCATGATATCCAGCAACACCGCGCGGCTGGGGATGGTAATCGTGGCGATTTTTATCTTATCAGCCGTATTAGCACACTTCTTCTGGGAGTACGATCCCAGGATAGATATTGATTATTCGCTCAAACTTAAACCTCCCAATCTGTTTCCAACGGAGGAGATTGATTCCATTCACCCCTTCGGCACAGATAAGCTGGGCAGGGACATCTTTCGCCGTGTGGTCCATGGAGGCTGGAACTCCCTGAGAGTAGGGTTGGTTGCTGTGGCGATCTCCTTATCGATCGGCGGTTTTCTAGGTTTGATAGCTGGGTTTTACGATAGCATGCCAATTTTCCGAACAGAGCGGATATTTCTGCTGGGCGGGATTGGTCTTGCGCTGGGAAGCCTCTCAGCCTGGATAGCAGGCCAGCCTTTACAGATAGTCTTCTTTGCCGGGCTAGGAATTAGTTCGGCCTACTGGGATGAGCTGCTTAAGGGGAAAAAATTACACATGCTGTTCTTCGCGCTGTTCGGCGCTCTAGTAAGCGGCCTTTTTGGGTTCTTGGCCAACCCCTATATCGGCATCGTATGCGGAGTTTTGGGATTACTCTTTGGCTGGATCTTGAGCCTGCCGTTGGGCGGCCGGGCGCTTACTACAATCATCATGCGGGCAATGGATATTCTCCTGGCATTCCCGACCTATCTTCTCGCCATTGCAATCGTAGCTTTTCTTGGACCTGGCCTGGAGAAGGGGATGATCGCCATCGGCGTGGTCGGTATTCCCATCTACGCCCGATTGGTACGATCGACGGTGCTATCGGTGATCCAAAAGGAGTACGTTCTGGCCGCACAGGCTACAGGGGAAGGGCACATGCGAATTATTTTTCGCCATATTTTCCCCAACACGCTGTCACCGGTCATCGTTCAAACGACGATGGGTTTGGCAAACGCGATTCTGTCAGCAGCGGCGCTCGGTTTCTTGGGGTTGGGGGCTATTCCACCGGAACCGGAATGGGGGTCGATGTTGGGCGCCAGCTATCGCTACCTCGCCAGCGGCGCATGGTGGGCGGTTTCTTTCCCGGGTCTAGCAATCATGCTGAGTGTGTTGGGTTTCAATCTGCTCGGAGATGGCCTGCGCGATGCACTGGATCCAAAGCTTCAGGCATAGCAGCGGCAACCTGTGTAACTCTACCCGTTAATTTCTCTCATAAGGGAACCGATGGAAGCACTATTACAGGTAAAAAACCTAACAACCCGTTTCTACACAGATGAAGGTACCGTCCATGCCGTGAACGGGATATCGTACGCCATGGAGGCGGGCGAGACTTTGGGTGTCGTGGGCGAGAGCGGTTGCGGAAAAACCGTTCATGCGCTTTCCATCATGCGATTGATCCCCAGCCCTCCAGGGAAAATCGACGCGGGTGAAGTTATCTTCGATGACGGTCGTGACCTCTTGAAGCTCAGTTCCGGTGATATGCGGCGGGTCCGGGGGGCAGAGATTGCGATGGTCTTTCAGGATCCGATGACATCACTCAACCCTGTCTTCACAGTGGGTTCCCAGATTGTCGAGGCGTTGAAGATACACTTCGGGATGACAGACGCTGAGACGAAAGAACGGGCGGCAGAGTTGCTAGCGATGGTCGGCATCCCGGCTGCAAAGCAGCGAATGAACGATTTCCCCCACCAATTTTCAGGAGGGATGCGGCAGCGGGCGATGATCGCCATGGCGCTCTCCTGCGATCCAAAATTACTCATCGCCGATGAGCCCACCACTGCTCTGGATGTGACCATTCAAGCCCAGATTGTGGATTTAGTACGGAGATTACAGACGCAGTTGGGAATGGCCGTGATGTGGATCACCCACGACCTGGGTGTTGTGGCGGAATTAGCCAAGAAGATCAACGTGATGTACGCAGGGTATATCATTGAGAGGGGCGATGTGCGCAGCATCTACAAACGCACCCGACATCCATATACCATTGGTTTACTTGGATCGCTGCCCCGCTTGGATGAAGTGCCGGGCACAAAGTTGGTGTCTATCCCGGGCCTACCGCCGGACCTAATCGACTTGCCGCAGGGATGCCCTTTTTACGCTCGATGCACCTATCGAGTAGATCAATGCTTAGAGGAAATGCCGCCGCTGATGCCTGCGGATAAAGAAGATCATATTGTAGCTTGCTGGCGATGGGAGCACGTCGCGGGAAGGAACACTTGATGAGCGGCGGGAATGGTTCTCTGGTTGCAGTCCGTAAACTGAAGAAATATTTCCCCATCGTTCGGGGAATGGTCTTTCAACGTCATGTTGGCGACATCAAAGCTGTAGATGACGTCAGTTTTGACATCATCAAGGGAGAGACGCTTGGTTTGGTAGGAGAAACCGGTTGCGGGAAAACCACGGTAGGGCGGACCATCCTTAGATTGTATGAGCCAACGGATGGTGAGATTATCTTCGGTGGTACTAATTTATCGGAAGTGACCGGCGGTGATTTGCGCCGGATGCGGCGAAAGATGCAAATGATCTTTCAGGACCCTTACGCTTCATTGAACCCGCGCATGACCGTGGGTTCTATCATCGCCGCGCCGCTTGAAGTTCACAACGTCGCTCGCGGAAAAGAAAAGCACGAACGCGTGCAAGAGCTTCTGCAAATGGTGGGTCTCAACCCTTACTTCGTCAACCGCTATCCACACGAATTCTCAGGCGGGCAGCGGCAGCGCATTGGCATCGCCCGAGCCCTGGCTCTGAACCCCGAGCTGATTATCTGTGACGAGCCGATCTCCTCTCTGGACGTCTCCATCCAGGCGCAAGTGGTCAACTTGTTGGAAGAATTGCAAGAAAATCTGGGGTTGACCTATTTGTTCATCGCTCACGACCTGAGCATGGTCCGTCATATCAGCGATCGCATGGCAGTGATGTACCTGGGCAAGATCGTGGAAATAACCGATCGTGATGAGATTTATCTGAATCCTCTTCATCCCTACACCCAGGCGTTGATGTCGGCGGTACCCATTCCGGATCCAGATATCGTCGAAACGAGGCACCGGATCATTTTGGAGGGCGATATTCCCAGCCCAGCCGATCCCCCCGTTGGCTGTAATTTCAATACCCGCTGCCCGGTTGCTGAGGACATCTGTTTTAAGGACGAGCCTGAATACCTGGAGATAAAGACTGGTCATTGGGTGGCATGCCACCTTGTAAAGCGCGAGGGAAACTGATCGAGTGTGAGACCGGCGATTACATCGTCGGGCTAAGGTAAAACTCAATCATCAAGAATCAAAAGAGTGCGGCTGGAAAACCGCACTCTTTTCTTCTCATCTAAAAAGTACTAACCAGTCGTCGATATTATCGAGAGGGTTGGGTATGGAAGATCAATACCTTCGCGTTCGAACGCCTCTTTCAGGGCTTTTATCGCCGCATCCCGAGCATCGTTAATGCCCACTTCCATCGTGTCGGTCCAAAACAGCAGGGTGAAGTCGATCGAGGATTCGCCGAAGTTTCGGAACGTGACCGATGGCGGCGGGTCTTTCAAAACACCGGGGAGCCCAGCGATTACCTGATGTGTAATTCTGGCAACTTTATCCAGATCGGAGTCGTTGCCTACGCCGACGGTCAGGCTGACCCGACGGTGCACGGACTTGCTGTAATTGACAACCGAGCTCGCATAAACTTCCCCATTGGGGATGATTACGATGCGGCCGTCCCAGGTCTTTAATTCAGTTGAGCGAACGGAGATGTTGAGCACGGTTCCGCCGAAACCCGCGACTTCAATACTGTCGCCGATCTCAAACGGCTGCTGAAGCAGGATGAGGATGCCGGAGATGAAATTCTTAATGATGTCCTGAAGACCAAAGCCAATTGCGATCCCCCCCACACCCAAACCGGCGATCAAACTGGTGAAGCGCCCGGGTGCGATTTGCTCGAGGGCCACGGCGATCCCCAGGGCAAGTATTCCCAGGCGCGTGATCATCTCGAGGAGTACAATCAGCTCTGGATCCCGCTTTCCATGCTCCATCCGGTTGCGCAGGAGCCTTGTGAGCCACTTCGAGAGCAGGAGGGCTACCAGGAGGATCAGAGCAGCAGCGCCGAGTCTGGGCAGGAAGTTTATTGCGATTACCAGGATCGTATCCCATGAAAGGTCTATTGGAAGCATGATGAGCCTCAGGCCAGAGAAGATTTCGATGCCTGATGATATCACAGCGGAACCGAGCATCTCAGTGCTCATGCCTTGTTACAACGCGGGCGATACTCTCGACGAGAGCATGCAGTCACTGTTGGATCAAACGCTGCTCGAGTTTGAAATCGTCGTTGTGGATGACGGCTCAGAAGACTCAACTTCTGAGAAACTGGCCGCGTGGTCTGGGAAAGACGCGCGCGTTCGTGTACTTAACATCACCCATGCAGGCATCATCCCTGCCTTGAATATCGGGATGGAGGTATGCCGTTCGCATCTCGTTGCCAGGATGGACGCCGATGATGTTGCCCATCCCGAGAGACTGGAGCGCCAGGTTGCGTATCTTGAAGCGAACCCGGATGTGACCGTGGTGGGCAGTCTGGTAGAGGGCCTCCCGCGTGGCGGGGTTCGGGAGGGCTTTCTAATCTATATCGATTGGCTCAATAAATTGGTCGATCACGAAGCGATTACGCGTGATATTTTCATCGAGAGCCCGTTAGCTCACCCCTCGGTCGCGTTTCGAAAGAGGCGGGTGGAGGCGCTCGGCGGTTATCAGGAATTTGGCTGGCCGGAGGACTACGATCTCTGGCTGCGCTTATACCTGGATGGGGCGCGTTTTGAAAAGATCCCGGAGATTTTGCTCTACTGGCGCGAACATCCGAAGCGCCTAACGCGCACCGATTCGCGCTACTCCGTGGAGAATTTTCTGCGAGCTAAGGCAAGATACCTGATGCAAGGTCCGCTGAAAGGCCGGGATGCCGTGATCGTGTGGGGCGCCGGTCAGATGGGTCGGCGGCTCTCAAAGCATTTAGTGCGCGAAGGAGCGCTGCTCGCAGCGTTTGTGGACATCGATCCGAAGAAGGTGGGCCGGACCCGCAGGGGAGCGCCGATCATCCCGCCTGAGGAGTTGAAAGAATGGTGGGGTCGATTTACGAATCCTGTTGTCCTTGCCGCGGTGGGGTCGAGGGGTGCCCGGGCCTTGATCCGCGAGAACTTGTGCAGCAGAGGGCTTCGCGAGGGGATTGACTGGTGGGCCGTTGCCTAGTTATGTGTGCGTCTTGCTGATGACCTGATCTGGAGGATAACATCTGCCGGGCACCGGGATCAGCCACGGGACGCGGCTCTGGTAATCGATGTAGGCTTGCCCGAATTCACCGACCAGGCGCCGCTCCTCAAAGATGCTGCCGATGATTATATACAGCGTCAGACCGAGATTCAGGGCTAGAACGCTCGTGGTCATCACTGGTGTGAGCCATATAAAGAGCAGTCCGGCGGAGTAAAGCGGGTG
>DAOUDJ010000183.1:0-19368 GCA_034430795.1 Anaerolineales bacterium
GATCCTATATCTGTAGGTCCTTTTATGCATAACATGACTATATCAAAAAGTGACATAAGGGGCAATTCATCCCCACCGCAAGCAGTGGGGTTTTCTTGCCAGGAGCTTCATAAAACCATCATCGCCAGAATCTCAAGTTGCAGAAGTGCATGGTTGCTGGATCCGATGCCGCACAGGTCATGCGTTGGCGGATAAATGAAGATCCCCCGGGGAAAAATATCAAATAGGGGCATTTCCATCATCTGGCCCTGAGAGCGATGGTTCTACTATCAGATGATGCAGCGCAATCTAAATACAGCTTATTAACGCGCACAATTAGATGAGAATCCTTAATCGCTGTCTCGAGTTCCCTCCTACGAGCTATGCTACAATCTCGACAGCCATGCATTTAAAACACGTATCCCTGACGAACTTCCGGAACTTCATCCGCCTTGAGACTGATTTTGGGGCGGGTTCTACAATATTAGTTGGCGCTAACGCGCAGGGGAAAACCAGTCTCCTGGAGGCGATTCACTATCTCACTGGGGCAGCTTCTTTCCACACCGCAAGCGATCGCCATCTGATCAACTTCCTCGCCCTTGAGGAGCCGATGCCGTTCGCGCGTCTTGTCGCCGAGGTCGAATCACAAGAGCGCATCCAACGCATCGAAATTCGCATCATCATCGAAAGCAATTCTCATTCCAGCGAGGGCCGCGTGCGGAAGGAAGTGCTGGTCAACGGGATCAAACGCCGTATGCGCGAGTTGGCAAGCTCCTTTACCGCTGTCTTATTCCTCCCGCAGGATTTGAAGATCATCGAGGGCACACCCGGTAACCGCCGCCGCTTCCTGGATTCCAGCCTTGCGCAGGCGGATTCAACATATGCGGCCACGCTCTCTGAATACCAAAAAGTGCTCACCCAGCGAAATGCGCTGCTTAAAAAATCTCAGGAAGGCCGCAGCCCATTAGATCAGTTGGCTTTCTGGGACGACCGTCTATGTGATTTGGCTGCATCTCTAATTCGCGACCGGGCGCTCGCACTGCGCGAGTTGGACCAGCTCGCTGCACCACTTCACCTAGAGCTCACTCGGAAAAATGAGGTGTTACAACTGGATTACCAACCCTCCTACGACCCCGCATCACAGCCAGAAGGGCAGCTAGGATTGCCAATCGACGCGGCCCTGGATCGCACAGGGATTAGTAGAGAGGAAATACGAAGTGGAATGCTGGAGGCGCTTAAGCGCAATCGGAGTGATGAAATAGCTCGAGGGGTCACTCTCCAAGGACCTCATCGGGATGATTTCCGCCCGCGCTCGAACGGCATCGATCTTCGCTTGTACGGTTCCCGGGGTCAAAATCGCACAGCGATGCTGGCGATGAAACTAGCGGAGATTGAGTGGCTCAAGCAGCGAACCGGCGATTGGCCTATCTTGTTATTGGACGAGGTATTAGCGGAACTGGACATCGAACGCCGAGAAGATTTACTCTCTCGCATTTCTTCCGTAACACAATCCATTTTGACAACCGCAGATCTCTCTATGTTCACCGAACCATTCCAGAACCACGCAACAATATGGAAAATCGACGCGGGAACAATCTCCCCTCGATCCGAGTAAACCCCAGCAGTGAAACCCTTCACCAGCCCGAGAACAACCACAATATACATCCCATGAGCGCTACTAAGTTTTCCTTAGAGACGTCCGTTTGAAACGTAGTGCCGGGTCGATCGTTGTCAGGGGGGTGCTCCACGCTGCGCGTCGCGCAGCACTCCGTAGGAGCCATGAGCGCTTTGCGAGGGCAGGCGACTGCACCCAAGTCCCCCCTTTGGGGGTAATACATGAGAAGAATAAACGAATTGTTCATAACGCCAGCGATGATGTTGGTGCCGAAAGTTGCTGCAACTTTTCTTTCCCCCCGTTCGCCCCCAAGGGGGCTGCAGGGGACCATTTCATCGTCCCCCGCACCCCCTTCCGAATGGCTAGTAATGCAATCCACATACGCCCAAGCTCCAAAGCCGGGTTCTGTCCAATCTACTCCGGTTTGCGTTTCAATGTGAAAAGAGTACGAGATAACGATATTTCCACATATTCGGATTTCCATGGTTGGGTTGAACTGAGAGCTTGATGTTTGATCCAGGGGGTGTGCTCCACGCTGCGCTCTGAGTGCTTCGCGAGGGGAATGGAGTCCCCCACAGTCCCCCTTTGGGGGATTTAGGGGGGGAGAAAAGAAATAGCGATTCATCACCTCTACAACAATCTATCCACACTTTCATGCTCTCAAACCTCAGGCCGCATGCTGCGCCTGCGGCCGGAAGCAGAGCTTCCTGACTCCATATATTGCAGAAGCGTTGTACACAGACACTGGAGTGATCAACTGTAGGATATTGAGATCGCAGTCAGAGTATGACGTGTAATAAATAGGTACCGGCGAACACTAGATTCTACATCGGAGGTATGCAAGGTTATGTCACCTTTCCATAGTAAATGGAAGAGAACCAGTTTTATACATAATAATCACTCGCACCGCGGTAAATAACGATCTCTTTCGAATGGGATGGGGATTAATTGAGCGGCCGCTTCGCAGGGATCCCCGGTTTGCGGGGGTATTTCTCCGGAGTGCAAGCGACTTTATCGACGACAATCAAATAACGGGTTTCTGTAACTCGCGGTAGCTCTACAGGTAGTACCTGCTTGATCTCTCCCCCGAGGACTCTCAGCGCTTTCTCCGCCGAATGCGCTTCAGCAGGACCCGTTTCCCCCTTTTGAATGATGGCTCCGCCTCCCAACTTTATGAAAGGCAGAAGATATTCCAATAAGACTGGCAGGATCGCTACCGCCCTGGCAATTGCCCAATCGTATCGCTCTCGATGTGCCGCATTCTTTCCTAAGCGTTCCGCACGATCTTGGACAAAATCGACACCGTCCAAACCAAGCGAACTGATCACGTGGCGGCAGAACTCCATCTTCTTGCCGATAGACTCTACAAGTGTTATCTGGAATTGAGGATAGACAATCTTGAGTGGGATGCCGGGGAAACCTGCGCCGGTCCCGACATCAATTACGTTCCCCGGTGGACGGAATCGCTCAACTTGAAGACATGATAACGAATCAACGAAGTGCTTGATATAGATTTCGTCAGGATCTGTAATCGCGGTTAGATTGTAGCGTTGGTTCCAACTACGGAGTTCGTTCGTATACCACTGAAAGGCCTCGATCTGATGGGGAGTGAGATTTATACCCAATAGATCACTCGCCGTGCGGTAGAACGAATCATACTCATTCATAGGTCAGATTTTCAATGTCCCGAACTGCATGAGGCGAGCGGATCTCCCCTACACGCAGGCCGCTCTGGTTTAGTATGGGTCAAGAGTTAAATTGTGAAAGATGCTGAAGCTCTTCTGCTGTCAGAACGCCCAACGACTCGAGCACTGCGATGGTAGCGACCGATCGCGCACGATTTCCCAAATCGCCATCGAGCACTTTAAGCGCAACGCCCAACGCGGGAGATCCAGGGCGAAGAGAATTCGGAGGAATCCCTATCGCCTGAAAACCCTCCGCACCCCCTTTAGAGAGCAGTTTAGTGGAGGTTCCCTGCATGAGAAGCGTGTCAAATCGCCCTTCGCCCGAGATCATCTCGGGATAGGCAGTCATCGCACTCACGATCGCTCTGCAACTATCCGCTCGCTCTTTTGAGAACTGCCCAGGATCCATCAAGCGGGCATAGGCAGTCGCAGCGTTCCGGAGGGGCACGGCAAAATTGGGCGCCGAGCAACCGTCGATTCCAACAATAATGTCATCATCAGCCAGCGAGACCATTTCACCAAAGGAGTTCAATATCTGCTTCTGGACAGGATGATCATGCCCCAGGTAGTCAACTGTCGGTGCATCCAGAAAGCGGGCCACTACCAGCATTCCAGCATGCTTCCCAGAGCAATTGTGGCGAATTGGCGAGGGCGTTTCACCCGCCATTATCAATTTCTTGGAAGCCCTGGTATCGTAGGGGGTATGAGTGCCGCACCGCAGGTCCGCCTCGCTTAGTCCGATTTTTCTTAGGATAGAATGGGCAACTTTGATGTGCTCGTCGGTGCCGGCGTGCGAGGCACACGCAATCGCCAATTCTTTTTCGCTGAGCCCATAATGAGCAGCAGCCCCACTTTCAACGAGGGGAATTCCCTGGAATGGCTTGGCGCTTGAGCGAAGAAAAGTAACAAGGTCTGTGTTTCCCCACGCAGCCAGAACTTCACCGTGAACATTCGCCACGGCTGCAACAAACTGGTGGGATGACTCGACGATCCCACCTCGCATGATGTCCACTATTGGCTTATCACTCATCGATTGCGGTGCTTCCGTGTGTTTTGCCAACGCAAATCAAGTGGAAAGTTCCATCCAAGCTATGTGCCATCAGGGAACTGCAGTAAACTTTGGTCCAGCAGTCCGGTTTTCAAGCGCCTGAGTATCAAATCTTCTTGAATGGGCCGAATGCTGAAATCTCTCATGAGATCTAACGCCAAGCGCTCTATCTCCTCTTTGTGATTCTTGCCATTCTCCAGCTTCTCGACTCGGCTCTGCACCTTCCGCAGAAAACGAGCCATATGGTTGATATCCTTACGATCGATCTGCCCCCCGCAAGACGAGATCAGCGTATACGATTTCATATCGGAACCGCGCAGTTCGTCCAAGCTGTTCAGCCATGCTTCAATAACTGAGACTCCAACATAGGGGGGCTCATCCATGGTTACAGTATCCCCAACAAAAACAACGGATAAATCGGGGATTACCATCCACATGGAACCAGAGCGAGGTCCGGGGCGGTGGAGAAAGACAATTTCCTTCCCTGCCAAATGCATGACCATTCTCTCGGAGAAGGTTATCTCTGGAATTGCATTATTCACCCCAGTAATTCTTTTCAAGTGATCTGCTTCAGCTCCTATCGGATGCGCATTGCCCTTGAAGGTATCCGCCCATTCGCGGATGGTTTTTAGGGTCTGGTCTTGCGCAATAGCTGGCAATTTCATGGTTCGCGACCCTAACACGCGATCTGGGTGAGAATCAAGCAAGATTAGATATTTGGGGCGTCCACGCTCGCTTACTTCTTTCCACCATTTGTTCACCTCTTCAGTATGGAGAGGTGAATCAACGAGCAAAAGCCCTTCCCCTGTGACGACCAGGCCCAGGTTCACACCGATGTACTTATTTTCAAGAAAAACATTTGGGGCTAATTTTTGCATGCAAGCTCCCTAATCTTCAGCTACGGGGATCATTATACCGGGAGCGTAAAGGCAAATGTCGAACCCTTCCCTTCTTCGCTCTCAACCCATATCCGACCTTCATGTGCCTCCACCGCTAGGCGGCAGAAAGCTAAGCCAAGTCCAAGACCCTTGGGACGTTCCTGCCCCCCAATGCGGGTGAACTTATCAAAGATGCGTTCCCGATCCCTCGACGATATGCCTATCCCACTGTCTTTAACTGTAATTTGCAGATGATCTTCTTCTCGCTTTACCGAAACCTGGATCAAATCGCCTCCGCGCGAGAATTTAATCGCATTTTCCAATAGATTAATCAACACGCGGCGGACCATGTCCACATCCATATGAACCATGGGCAGCCCGGGGGTTAATTCCATTCGAAGCAGCTGACCCTTCGCTTCTGCTGTCGGATGTACCTCTTCAACAGCTTCTGCTATCAGCGCTCCGATTGAAGCCTCGGATTTATTAAGGACTGCTTGATTCGTCTCCAGGCGGTCGAGATCAAGCAACGACTCGACCAATCGTGAAGCGCGACGGCTGGAGCGAGAAGCTATCGAGAGCACCGATTGCACTGTCTCGTCGTCTCCAGTTAGAGATTCTCGCAGGACTTCAAGACTCGAAATGATGTTCCCCAGCGGTGAGCGCAAATCGTGAAATATCATCGAAGTCAGATCTGAGCGCAGTTTTGCAAGTTCCAGGCGCTCCGTAATATCACGCAAGATCCACTGAAGGAAGGAAACTGCCCCTATATCAATCCTTTTAACATGCACCTCGACGGGTAAGTCTTCCCCTTGTTCATTTTTAACCTGACTATCGTAGGAGACTGTTTCTCCCATAGATAGTTCATTTAAATCAGCAGATAACAAACTCTTATCTATCTCATGGATGTTGGAGATATCCAATCCGAGCAACTCGGTACACGGTAAGCCTATTAAGGTCTCGGCGCGGTTATTCGCGTCAGTTATTACACCGGCGAGGTCCGTAATCAGGATCGTGTCAATACTGTCTTCGAACAGGCTTGCATAACGTTGGCGGGCAGCTTGGGTCTCCTTGAAAAGTTGTGCTCGAACGATCGCCGAACCTGCCAGGTCTGCGATCCCCCTCAGCAACTCGATCTGTTCAGGTGCCAGCTTATCTCCTCGTGGGTTGATCGCTTCGATCACACCGATTATTTTATCCTGAACCTGTATTGGCACGCTTGCCATGACTCGAGTTGTATACCCGATAAGTTCATCCATTTGTGAATTGAATCGCGGATCGGATTGCACATCTGATACGAATACAGCCTCCTTATGGTCAACAACCCAACCCGCCAGACCCTGGCCCTTCATTAAGCGAAAACCAACAATCTGCTCAGCGCCCCTTCCGCTAGCTACCCGGAACTCAAGCTCACCCGTCTTTTCATCGAGCAAAGCCACTGACGCAGCCTCAACTTCGAGACCGTCTATGGTGCGCTCGGTTATCCGCTGCAAAACCTCGTCAAGATCCAGGCTGGCGGTTACCGAGCGTGCCGTCTCGGTTAGCGCCGTCATAGATTGAACACGTCTCTGAATCTCGCCATAGAGCTGGGCATTCGCAACCGCCGTTGCCGCTTGATCCGCGAAAGCAGAAACCAATTCGGCATCCTTTAGGCCATACGCGCCGACACGGTGACTGTCCACATTCAACACACCCACTACTCGATCTCTAACAATCAGTGGAGCGCCAATCCATCCCCTGATCATTCTTGATTCCTTAAGTATTCCGCGATCTACCCAAGACGATTCTTGCTGGACATCCTCGATGACCATTATATTGCCAGCCTTAAATACTTCGACTCCCAGCCCACCCTCATCAATCCGCAGCGGATGGTTGAGCACTTCCTTAATATCAGCAAATCCAAACGCGGCCACCGGCTGTAAATGGTCGTCGTTAACCAAAAATATGCTGGCGCTGTCGTACGCAATGACGCGGCGCAGCTGCTCGAGGACTTGCTCAAAGACGCTGTTGGGGTCCAATGATGAACTGATCGTTCGCGCGATCTCTTGAAGCGTAGATGCAAATCGCCTTCTTTCTTGCTCGGCCCGGAACAGATGCGCATTGCTCACGGCGACCCCCGCCTGATCCGCAATAGCCGTTGCTAAGGCAAGGTCTTCTTCAGTGAATCCATTCGGCTGGCGTCGCGCCAGCGTTAATGCCCCGACTACATGCTCCCTTGCAAGCAAGGGCACGCTTATGACGGAACGCGGGTCTCCATCTGATTTATCATCAGGCTTATGCAGCCACCGTTTATCCTTGGAAGTGTCTTGTACAAGAACCGCCTGACGGTTCTCCACCACCCATCCCGCCAGACCCTGTTCATAGGTATCTCGTAATTGCTCAGCTGAATGATCGTGGACCTTCCCCTCGTAGGCAATTGCCCCTTCTGTCACCTCACCATCCTCATCGAGCACAAGAATACTTCCCGCGGGCGCCCTTACAGCTTCGAGGGTGAGCTGCAATATACGCTGCAACAGCTCACGCAGGTCGAGCTGCTCCGTGAGCTCTCGGCTGATCGAGTATAAGAGGTCAAGCGAGGCTTTCGTACGCTCAGTCACAGGTCACTTCACATCACGCTCATTTGCTTCAATCCGGTTCCGGTATTGAATAGGATTACCCGTTCGTCTGGATCCACTTCCCCGGCGGCTGCCATCCGGCGTAAACCAGCCAGAGTTGCCGCCCCTTCCAGACATGCATGGACACCTTCCTTCTGGGCCAGATCAGCTTGAGCTTCGATTAACTCATCATCGGTTACAGCAATTCCTGTGCCGCCACTTTCACGAATTGCGCTCAGCACCCATCGATCGGCAAAGACTTGAGGAACCCGTATCCCATGTGCTATCGTTTCTGCTTTTTCCCAGGGTGTGATGCGCAGCTCCCCTTTCTCAAGTGACTTCACAACAGGTGCACAGCCTTCAGACTGGACACATACCATGCGCGGTCGATTCGCGCCGATCCAGCCCATCTCCTCCATTTCAGCAAATGCCTTCCACATCCCAACTAGCCCCGTCCCTCCGCCTGTGGGATATACAATGACTTCTGGCAGGCTCCAACCGAAGGCCTCCGCCAATTCATACCCCATCGTTTTTTTACCCTCAACGCGGTAGGGTTCCTTGAAGGTCGAGATCCCAAACCAACCGTTCTTCTCGGTCTGTAGCGCTGCTTGCCTACCCGCTTCATCGATCAAACCATCAACAAGATACAATTCCCCGCCGTGCACGGCAACTTCGACCTGATACACAAGAGGCGCATCCGCGGGCATAAAGACATGCGCTTCCAAGTCAGCGCGGGCGGCATATGCTGCCAAAGCGCCACCAGCGTTGCCAGCGGTCGGGATCGAGAGCGCCTTAGCCCCGAGTTCCTTGGCTCGCGAGACTGCAACCGCAAGCCCTCGAGCTTTAAATGTGCCGGTGGGATTGTTCCCTTCATCTTTTACAAATACCGCCCCGAGCCCTAATTCGGCTGCGATCCGAGGCACAGACAGAAGGGGTGTATCGCCTTCACCCAGCGTTAGAAAAAAATCATGGCTATGTACCGGAAGCAGTTCATGCCAGCGCCACAAACCTCTAGGGCGGCTTGAGATCAGCTCTTTGTCTAAGCTGTCGGCGAAATCTGCCAAGTCGTAGCGGCACAGCAGCGGCGAATCACATTTGATGCATATGGTTTGAAGCTGCTGATGATTAAAAAGCCTCCCGCATTCAGGGCACTCCAAACTCGCTAGCTCACTCATGTTTTTTGAGTATAGCATAGCATTCCAGCTTGAAACTACATTACATAAGTTCCGATTACCGCAGGGAATATATCCACAAGTTTTGAGGGCACACCCTAATCAAGTCATACAGGGCGATTTAAGCTCATGATCGCAAGTTAATGACACACAAGTACCCGCGTTTACATCCTGACTCTCTTTGAATAGTTACGCGTGGGATTCTCATCGCCGCTCATCATCCCACGATGCACCCTCTGCAAGCTCCGCTAAAAAAACATGTGAATATTTTGCGATTAAGAGAAAACGCGCCAATATATTGGCACGCAACAAATAATTTGTCCTTAATTGACGAATAACGCGTTATTTTGTTTTTAACTCCTTCCTGAAAATCAGCGTGAGGACAGTATTGACGATTCCCACCAGCAGCGCGCCCAGGAAACCTGCCCAAACTTTTTCGATTTCGAAGCCGAAGCCACTGCCGATCAAACTGCCAAGCCATCCCGTCACGTAGAAAAGCAAGGTGTTGATGACCAGGGTGAACAATCCCAACGAGAGAAGAATCAGCGGACACGTCAACAGCTTAAGTAGGGGTCCGAGCACCGCGTTGACAGTTGCGAAGATCAACGCCATGATCAAATATGCCCACCATTGGGTGCTCTCCGCCCTTATGTAAGGGATCCATCCGGTGCCCACGGCAAGGTAAAGTGCAAGGGCGTTAATTGCCAGACGTAAACCAAATTTATCCACGACTACCCTCCCACAGGGATCATATCATAGCTGCATTCCACCGATTACCAGGGCTTGGATTCACCTCGAAGGCATTTGATTTCAAGTCGAGGGGGCTTTGCTCACTCGATAAAGATCTCGACTCGTTCACCATCTTCTTCATCCACGATATCGATGATTTTTCCGGACATCCCCTGAGCTAGCGCCTCGGCTAGATCCTCCATAACTGCCTCACCCTCAATCTCCGGGACGAAGCGAGCACCCATCTTCATACCAATATTAATCAAGCCAATCGGCAGGTTAACCCGCACGGTCTCTTTCCCAGAGTTTAAATCACTAACTCGAATACGCAGCCAACGCGCCCCCCCTTCAGTGGCGCCACTCCTGTGCTGCTTCTGTTTCTTCAAAGCCCCGAGCAATTGCGTGCCCTCTTCCGCCGTGATCTTTCCTTCGTCGATCATTTTCAGGATTTTTAGACGCTCTTTCGATGACATCTCCTATGCCTCCTCATACTAGCCCAGGTGAATTTTAATGCGTTCGCCCGATTCACCCGCATCAACTTCAATGTAGATCGGTTCGTCGGCTGATAGATTTCCTTCGAGCGCAAGTATCAGATCGTCGATCGCAGTTTTGTCCAAACTGCTAGAGAACAGGCCCCGCCATCTTAAAATGCGTGCGGTGAGACCAAGAGGAAGCGGCAGGCTAATCGCAATCCTGCGTGGCCATTTATCTTCTCCAGTTTTTACACGTATATGAACCCAAGGAGACCGATACGTGGCTGCGGATAAGATCACTACGATGGCACCAAGCACCATTAACGGTCCTGCGCAGACCCACCACCACCCACCTAACTGGCTAAGACCCCACCCCGTGACACCAACTGCGAACCCAATGGAGCATGGGATCACCCACCAATTTCGCCAGCGCTTAGGGAGATTTGGAACTTCAGCCTTCTGCGTGGGCTGTACGCCCTCCTCTGAAAGCCGGCGGGCAGCTTCACTGGCATCAATCTGACCAGCATCAAGCTGATCGAGTACCTCCATATTATTTTGATCGTCATTCATCCCGGATCTCCACTTCCTATGCAGTGATTCTTCAAGATCACATGGGCACCTAGACTTCTTTTCTCACGCTCGTTCGAACCAACTCATCCCGTCTACTAACCTTACTCTCCTCCCCCCTCAACAAATAACTATGACCAGCACTCCGCTACGGTGCATGTGCATAAACTTCTCTTATAGGTTCCTTTTCTCGAGTTTCAACCCCATCCATGTGAGCTCGCGAATGGCCTGGAAACCCAGGCCTTCAATTTTTTCCCGAGCCACATCAGACGGATAATCCAGGATGAAGTTGCCAGCCAACACCGAAGATTCCTGCATCGCCTTACTAAGAAGGCTGCTTTCTATTTCTCCACGCCATTCCGGCTCCACGACCATCATCAAGCGCCATAGCCGGCGCTCTAACTCAGGCCTGCTGCTCACCACGCCGACGAGTCTCCCGGCTTCTTGCCATACCCAGTGCTTTGGTTTTCCAAATCCGAGTATGTTCTCAAATCCTGACGGTCGAAACAGGCTCGCAACCGTAGGGAAGGGCCATAATAATCCTTCAGGGTGCAGCCGCTTAACCAACGCCCACTGCTCGCGCCATTCGCCGCTTACCCGAGGTCGAACTTGACCTTGACTGTCAGCGTAAGGCCATTTTCCGTTCCCTTTTCTTACCCACGTGGTCCGCGTCGTGAGGGTCTTAAACTCTAGGTTCTCATACAGTGTCCTGGCCCCCTGGTTGTCACGATCAACCTGCAACATGATCCGCCTTCCCCCACAGCGCCGTACAAGATCGATTGAAGCCACGACGAGAGTCTTTGCAATCCCCCGCCGCCGGTATTCCGGCTTGACTACGACGTTTGCCATCACCCAGCGTTGCTGGAATCCCCTCACGGGAAGCAGGCTGGCGTTACCTACCACCTCATCATCTTCTTCCCAAACAAATCCTTGAGGGTAGGCGGCCGGGGGTAAAAACCAGCGGCCTACAAGCCAACCGAGTCGCCCCGCCTGTGCGAACATTTTCATGCCCAAGATCATCCGTCGTGCGGAGGCATCTAATCGATCAGAAAACGCCCTCTCTATCAACCCCGCTAGCGCGGCCATATCGCGGCGCGGTTCTACAGGTCGGATGCCTCGTTGCGCAGAGGGTGTGCCTGCGGCGACGGCAGCGGTCAAGATTCACCCTCCAGAGCCTTGAGTAAGGACTCGGCTTCTGAGACTGAAATCTTGCCTTCTTCAACCATGCGCAATACCGATAAGCGCTCTTCATCGGTCGCTGTTTCGAAGGTTTCATCGGATCCAGGCAATGTCCATGAGAAGCGCGAGCCAAGCTTCCGTTTATTCTTCGCCGCTTTGTGTCTTGCCCTTCCGCTTACCTTGCGCTCGGCGCGTCGAACCGCACGGCGGACACGCTCGCCAATTCGGTCCGCATTGAAGCCGTACATCCCCGCGCCCATAACACTGAAACGCGCCTCTACTTCTGCTAACTTCGCGTCCACCTCGGTGAGAATCTCCCCGACCCAATCCTCCGTAGAATCCGCATCCCTCAAACCCGTTTGAAGGCATAGATCTCCACCAGCTGAAAGTTCTATGTCCGCATCGCCGTCACCCAGCTGAAAAGCGACAACCTCACCCTGCAGTCTGGACTCCACTCCTGATGGATAATCCAGATCACCACCTGCTGATAAGGACACGTTCACCGATGAATCAGGAGGTATCCGGCAGGAAAGGTCGCTGCCTGCCTGCACTTTAGAGTGAGAGCCTGCGGGGGTCGCCAGAGTGATAAAAGCATCTCCCCCTACTACTCCGATCACCTGACCGGCGACATTGTTAAGCATCAGGTCGCCCCCCACTCCTCGTAGATGGATATCACCATTGACCTTCTGGATCACGGCGTCCCCGCCGATACGGTCTATGGTTAAATTCCCCTCGATTTGCCGGCCCTGGAAATCCGCGCCGATCCTTTCAAATGTCCCGGCCCCAACCCTGCGCAAGCTTAAATCTCCTCCGATCGTGCGAATCATGAACTCGTTATTCAAATCGGTAACCCGACAGTCCCCTCCGACCTCACCGACTTCAAGACGCGCGGCTTTCGGTAAGAAAATGATGCACCCTGAGTTCGCAGTGATTTCTACCCCATCTGCGATCTCATCTACTTGAAGCTTCCCCTTATCCGGCGCCTGCGCCTCGAGAATGGGCTCATCCCGCCCCGAAAGACGTAGATCCCCACCGATCGTCGAGATTTTCACCAGAGGGCTTTCGCCAATCTCAAGCGTCACTTTTTCCACAACTGCAACCTCCTACCGCTTATCAGGTCTACGTTTTGTTATTCAGTCAACTTCCAGGAGCTGCATTGCCTCTTCAGATGTCAAATTCCCACTTGCTAGGTCGTCGAGGATCTTGTGCCGCTCTTCATCACTGATCAGTTTCGTCTCCAGTCCAACCGGGAAGCCCAGCGAATGAATGATCTCTGTCAACCGTGCCCTGAGTGTGGGGTACGACATCCCCAATTCAGGCTCCATCCGGCTTAACTTCCCCTCGCAGCGGACGAAAACCTCAAGAAAGTCTATTTGCTCGGCGCTCAATCTCCCGAAGCGACCTATATCGAAATGCCCCTCGATCGTGGTATCACAGTTGCGACAGTGAAAGCGTGTAACCGAGAGGCGTTCATTACAGACTGGGCAGGTCGTAAGCATTTGATTCATTAGTCACCACTTCCTTCATGAAAATCCAATGCCGTCCATCAGACGTCAACAGATGTGTTATTCCATGTCGAGGCGGTCGGACCATTCGATGAAAACGGGGACGTTTCCCCTGGTGCTATCTCTGCTAGAAGTTTTAAGTAAAATGTGTTGTCCTTTTGGGGACTCTATTCTATTTTCTTGCAATAGAGTTCAATTATCTCGCTCTAAAATAGCATAATTATCATAATTGTCAAGGTCTTTATCAGTTTTATTGATATTTCATTACGTTTTATTGAGTTTGCCGGTAAAAAGGTTATAAATTTCCCCTCGCTGCTGCCAGCATACCTTGCTTGCATCTATCAGACATAGAATCAAGCGCTTATTCGGTCTACAGTTTGCATTTATGGGCCGATTTCGCGCCTGACAGAAGGACGTCAATTCCAGCATACGCTCCTTTCGAATGTTGGCGCGAATCCACCAAAACAAGTTACACTTCCTGTTTGCACTTATGACCGAGACTCTTGAACTCACACTAACCGGCAACGCATACGGCGGCGAATCCTTCGGCCGCGATGTCGATGGACGCATGGTCTTCGTCCCCTTCACCCTCCCCGGGGAAGTTGTGCGCGTTCGCCTGGTGGAAACACACCAGCGTTGGGCCAGAGCATTGCCCGAAAAATGGATTGAAGCCTCAGACCAACGAATCGAACCTCGCTGCCCACACTTTCAAACCTGCGGTGGGTGCCATTACCAACACATTCCTTACGCGCTTCAACTTGAGATCAAGGCGGAAATCGTGCGCGATCAGCTTGCGCGGATCGGCGGATTCGAGGATCCCCCGGTGCAATTACCTATCCCTTCGCCTGAGCCATGGAATTACCGAAATAACATGCGCTTCCACCTCACGGAGGATGGCAAACTGGGCTTCGTCACCTTCGCTGGGCAGCGGGTGTTCCGTGTCGAGGAATGCCACTTGCCCGAGCAGGAACTAATCGATCTCTGGACTCAACTTGATCTGGCCCCCACCAAAACAATAGAAGAAATCTCGCTGCGCAACGGAGGCGAGGGCGAGCAGATGGTCATTCTTCATGGGACGGATGCTCCGGACCTCGAGATCTCCATCGAATCCCCCTCTTCCGTGGTGTGGACCAGCCCGAGTGGAGATTTCATCCTCGCCGGCCAAGATCATCTTTATTTTGATCTCAGCCGAGGTCTATTCCGCGTCTCCGCCCTTTCGTTTTTCCAGGTGAACACGGAGATGATCCCGGAACTCGTTCAACAGGCAACGGCACTGCTGTCCATCCAGCCCGGACAAACCGTCTTCGACCTCTATGCAGGTGTGGGTTTGTTCAGCGCCGCTATTGCAGAATCCGGGGCTCATGTTGTGGCTGTCGAGGAGTCTCCGCATGCGTGCCGTGATTTCAGCTTCAACCTTGATCGTTTCACACACATCGAACTCTATGAAAGCAGTGTCGGCTTGGCGCTGCCGCAGATCAAGCCACAGCCGGACGCCGTGCTCATCGACCCGCCGCGCTCTGGATTGTCACGAACGGCGCTCGATTCGCTCCTCGAGCGATCGTCCTCACGCATCGTATATGTCTCTTGTGATCCAGCCACGCTCAGCCGTGATGGGAAGCGTTTGCGAGCAGGCGGATATTCACTGGAGAGCATCACCCCGATCGACTTGTTCCCCCAGACATTCCACATCGAAACCATATCCCTCTGGACCCGCTAAACGAGACTGACCGTCTCCCTGCTCCTAAATGTGCAACTTTCGGCATCCCCATTCTCTGGGGATTGCCTTCCGCAAATCTCGGGTTACAATCAACTATATGAGCCAACCGCAGGGGCCAATCCTCATTGTAGAAGACATTCCTCACATCCTCGAATTGCTCGAGGTTACACTGAAGTTTAAAGGTTATGAGGTAATCACAGCTCGTAATGGCGATGAGGCTCTCAACGCCCTCCTATCGGTAAAACCCGCGTTGATTCTTACGGACATCCTCATGCCAAGGCTCGATGGGTACGCACTCGCTCAGGAAGTGCGCAGCAACCCGGAGACATGTGACATTCCGATTATTTTCGTGTCGGCAACTTTCATTACCCCTGAAGACAAAGATTTCGCCATGAGCCTGGGCGCGGTTCGATTTTTAGAAAAACCCATCGAGGCTTCCGAGTTGCTTCTAACCGTCGCGGAAGTTCTTACCGGCGAGATATCCGAACAACCTAAACCTCTCCCCGAGCAAGCCTTCCAAAGAGGCTATTCCGATCGCTTAAAAGAGAAACTTCTCCAGAAAGAGAACCAGATACTTCGTGCACAGCGTTTGGTGGAGATTGTACCCAGCGAACAACGCCCCGCTTTTGAGGCACTGCTGGCACAAACAAAATTCCAGCGCGATCAGATAGAAGAAGAACTGCGTACGTTAGAAGCGCTTCTGGATCAGCACGAGACTAAAACCCTCTGATCTATCCCGCCCTGTATAGAAATATAAAGAGGCAAGCAGGTGTTGCCTTCTTTAACCCTGCGCTCCCTTTGTTTTCAGGTGATTTTCCAGCTCAGTAAAATCCACGCGGGAGGTTGTATCGAGGCTTAGCGGAGTTACGGATACTATTCGGTCTATGCGGAGCGCATAGACATCAGAATCCGTCTCTACTTTATCCCTATCTAACTCAATCTTGAACTGGATATTAGCCGGATCTTCGAGCTTTGCCCTTGGCGATGTCACCGGGACATAATATTTTTGGCGCGAGAGTCTTGTCACGCGCCACTCGGTAGTCTCCGACGCATCGGATGGGATATCCACTTTTAACACATCAACGTCCTCACGGGGTTGCATATCCATAAGAATTCGGGCAAAAAATGCTGTGAAATACTTTGCGGCGCGGAAGTCGAGTGTATCTGAATGTGACAGGTAATACTCCGCAGGCACCTCAAGTGATATTGCGAGCGCGGGTACACCGAAGGACGCCCCTTCGAACGCTGCTCCAACGGTCCCCGAGACGGTGATGCCGGTCGTGAGATTCTCGCCGTAGTTAATTCCTGCGACCACAAGATCCGGTTGCCGCGGCATCAATTCCAGGATGCCGTGCTGCACGGCTTGCGCAGGCGATCCGCCAACCGCGTAGACCTTCCACTTCTTCCCCCGTACATCAACATGCTCTTCAGCGAGTCTGCCATCCGAGCTGACCGGCATACTGCGACCCGCGCCCGATGACTGCTCCCGCGGAGCGGCAACGGTGACAAACCCGATCTCTGAAAGCGCCTCAGCAGCCGCCCATAAAGCGGGAGAACGGATACCATCGTCATTGGTTAACAAGATTAGGGGGCGATCTTTATCGGTCATCATGGCGCGGATAATATCATTTGGATGTCAGCGGGTCAATCTGCGACACCTTCCCCATATAAGTTATGAACAAATCAGCTTCTCCCACGAGCCTCGACGGCCATTTGGTTAAAAAATGCCGTCAGCACCGCATGCCGTTCTTCAGCCATACGTTGGGCTGGTCCGGTGTGAAGCCGGTCCTTCACCTTACACAACTTGAAGAGGTACTCATGATAGGCGCTGTGAGCTTCACCATCCTCAGTCTCACCTGTGCGCAGGAAATATTCTGATGGTTCAGCGAAGAATGGCAGCCCAGCCTGCAAGGCATAGCCGAGCGTGCGCGCTGCGCCGAACGCCCCCATCACATCCAGCTTATCAGCATCGAACAAGATTTTCGCCTCCAAGGTCTCTGGCGACTCATTGCCGCGAAAACGGTGGGCGCGAATACAATGCTGGACGGCGTCTATTCGTGTCTGGTCCCAGCCCTCTTTCTTCAAGACATCACCGGCAAAAAGCGCCGACATCTGCTCGTGAGATTGGCGATCCGCACCCTCGCCAGGGTGCGCGCCGGAGGCATCGTGAAGAAGTGCGGCGGCTCGCAGCACTTCAAGATCAGCGCCCATTTCTTCGCCCATCCTCTCAGCCAGAGCCAAAACCCTCAGGACATGGCTCAATCCATGGATCGGGTCGCTCTCGTCATACCAATCTTTGGCCTGATCGATCGTTGGCATTTTCGACTCCTTGAAAATAAAGTCTTGGATTAACCGGAAAGAACGAGTGGTTTACCATCCAACGGATGGGCCATCACATGGATGCGGATCCCGTACACCTCGGCCAGCTCATCGGGAGTCAGGACTTCGACTGGCGTACCAATTTTGCGCACCCGGCCATTTGATAGCAAAGCCACTCGATCGGCGAAGCGCGCTACGAGATTGAGGTCATGGAGCGTGATCATTACCGCCAAGTTATCGACGCAGGCCAAATCGTGCACGAGTTTTAGTAAATTATCCTGATGCCTCAAATCAAGATGTGCCGTGGGCTCATCTAGCAACATCACGGGGGTCGACTGCGCCAGCGCCCGGGCGATGAGAACCCTCTGCTGTTCACCGCCGGACAACTCGCCAATGGGTCGCGCCGCGAGGTCGATCGTTTCGGTGCGAGCCATAGCCTCCAGCGCGATCTGGCGATCGCGATCGCTCTCCTGCTCCAGCCATCCGAGATAGGGAGTGCGGCCCATCAGAACAACATCCAAAGCAGGGAACGCGGGTGGCAGATTCACTGCTTGTGAAACGACCGAGACCATGCGCGCGCGCCGGTCTGGCTTGAGTTCTCTCAGGTTTTTTTCCCCGATCAGGATTTCACCATCGATCAACGGCAGACTCCCGCAGGAGGCTTTGACCAACGTCGATTTTCCAACCCCATTGGGTCCAACAATGGCTAGAATTTCACCCGGCTGTACGGAGAGATCCACATCCCAGAGGATAGGTTTCGTTCCGTAACCAAGGGTTGCCCGTTCGATGCGCAGCGCGTTTTTCACCAGACCCGTACCTTCCCTTTTACGCGGAACAGGAGCCAAAGGAAGAATGGCGCCCCAACCACGGCCGTTATAACCCCCACCGGCAGCTCGCGGGGCGCAAGAACCACTCTCGCCACGACATCGGCTGCCAACAAGAAGCTGCCACCTATCAGGATAGCAAGCGGGAGGATGCGTCGATAATCCGCCCCCCAGAGCAGGCGGGCAACATGGGGCACGATCAGCCCCACAAAGGCAATAATGCCCGAGAAAGCCACTGCCGTGGCGGCGACCAATGATGCCGCTACTACGATAACCAGTTTTGAGCGTTCGACACCCAAACCCATCTGGCGCGCCTGTTCATCGCCAAATTGGAGCACATTGAGATGTCGTCCAAGGAGCGCGAGCACGGTCAATCCGATGAGAAGGTATGGCAAAGATGCCAGAACGGGCTCCCAACCGCCCAATGCAAATCCACCAACCATCCAATTCACCGCGCGGTGGAGCTCGTCGGCCGACAGCAGCATAATCAAGCTCGTCATCGCTGTGGCGAAAGAGCTGACGGCGACGCCGGCGAGGATCAGGGTGGTCACCGGCGTGGAGCGGCCCACGCGCGCAATGGCGTAGACAATGCCAACCGTGATGAGCGCGGCGATGAAGGCGGCAATTGGGACTGTCGCCATCCCCAACAGGCTGTCCGGCCAATTTGCAGACATAGCTAACACCGCACCAAGACCCGCGCCGGAGGCCACACCGATGATATATGGATCGGCCAACGGATTTCGGAATAACCCTTGATATGCGGCTCCGCTCCCCCCTAGAGCCATGCCAGTTAAAACCATCAGGGCTGTGTTCGGCAGGCGGATCTGGTACACGATCGTCGCGAACGTCCGCGACCAGTCCGCCTCCAATTGCACTCCCGGGAGCAAGTCAAGCAGCATCCGCACAAGATCCGGCAAGGGGATCGAGATCGGGCCAACGGCCACACTTACGAACAGCATGACGATCAATGCTGATCCCGACCATATCCAGTGCGAATAACGCCTGGAGCCCTGCGGTTTCATGGATTCAGGCAATGCGTTTGCGCTCGAGTCTCCCATGCTTATTCAAAGAGCTCCGGGTGGATCAT
>DAOUDJ010000184.1:0-3705 GCA_034430795.1 Anaerolineales bacterium
ATCCGTTCTGGAAAATGTGCTTGGACATACTCTAATCGGATCTTCCTACAGGAAGAGCTCCTCTATCTTATCTCTCAGGCTCTCCCATAAAATGTTCCATATAACCGATTCCATTAAGGTGTGATCTCTGTGTCTCATCGATGCTTCTGCCGCGTCACTGTAGGGTGAATCCGGGCGGGGTCGAATCGGAAGCGGCGCAAAACCATATCTGCTCATGACATAGTTCAACCATAGCCTGGATGTTCGTCCGTTCCCATTCGCAAACGGATGTATTCTTACCCATTCACCGTGCGCCCAGGCCGCCAACTTAATCATCTGGTCAACAGCAAAAACGGTCTTGGTCTGCCCAAGATCTTTCCACATCTGGTCGAGCCGCTTGACCCTGGCTCGGAATTCCTCAATGAATTCATCTACGGCGTCAAACACCTGGTCGTAGGGCAACCCATGGATCCCGCCAACACGCACATTGACGTATTGCAAGCACTCCGGGGCCATTTCAAGGTCGCGGAAATTACCTAGATAATCGGGGTGGGGAGCCAACCCATCAAACATCTCCCGATGCCAGCTTCGCACCATCTTCGCGGTGGGCAGCCTCTTGCGGTCCCGGTCAATGATACGAGCCAGAACCTGTATGCGCTGGGTTCTGGCTCGTGGAGTGTCACGACCCTCAGGCCAGTCGGGGCAATCGTTGTTTAACATGCTCTACCCCTCCGGCCGGCGTGTGATCAATCGCTGCTCATGTGCGGTTCACCAATTCCCTCCGACGTATCGAGCTCGGCGGCGCGCTCTGCTGCGGTCATTGCTCGTTCCCGGCTAACGGGGCCAAGCGATCGAGCCGCAGCGATCAGCTCCTTGATTTCATCAAGAGGCTTACCTTCGGTGTAGTCCCCGATGCAAGAGCGAACGATCTCCGCCATTGACCTGCGCTCGGCAAGCGCAACAGCAGCCAAATTCGCATGTGCCTCTTCCGAGAGGCGCACCGTAAATTCAACCATCGAGTACCTCGCTTTCCCTTTCCTGTGGTGGTATGCCACCGCAGTGGTATAATATCGTACGAGCTGTCAAGAATGTATGGTACGGAGGTCATAATCAGGCGGATGCCTCATAGTGCGCAGCCGGATGGCTGTTTCCCATGCTGGAGGCAAAGGTTCGTAGAAGAAGAGCAACGGAAGAGAATCAAGCTCCAAAGTTTAAAACCCGTTGCGACCAAACGCTCCTGGCGCCTCCGGACAACGTGTCTTGTAGGCGCCAGGCCCCCTGCCTGCCCCCCTCAGGTCGGGGGTTTCTCTATGTAAACGGGTCTTTAGTAAATACTCGTCGTATCCACCATAGAAACCCTCGAACCATACACTTTGAGAAATTATTCCCGCCAATCCTTTTGGCGTTCAAATGGATATTAATAGTAGATTGACACTTCTTCACTTCAATAAAGGGATCTCATGGAAGAAAGCGAAGCGATAAGGTTTCTAAAAGGGGGCGATCTGACAGGCTTGGAAGAACTCGTCATCCGGCATCAGGTGGAGGCCGTGCAGGCCGCTTTCCTTGTTGTAGGGGATCGAACTATGGCAGAGGACATTACGCAGTCGGCGTTTCTGAAGGTGGCAATTAAGATCCACCAGTTCAAGGATGGTCGCCCATTTCGACCATGGTTCCTGCGTATTGTGACGAATGATGCGATCAAAGCTGCAGCGAAAGCGAAGAGACACCTTTCTTTAGATTCGACAATGGATTCGGGAGCTTCGCCGGATTGGTTACGGGACCCCCGTCCAGGCCCTGAAGACATAGCTGGATTCGCAGAAGAGCGGCGCCAGGTCTGGAAAGCGTTAGAGAAGCTTGCCCCGAAGGATAGGGCTGTCATCGTAAGTCGTTATTATCTGGATATGAGCGGTCCTGAAATCTCCCAAAAACTGAGTCGTTCAATCGGCTCCGTCAAGTGGTCCCTCCACGCAGCCACGGAACATCTTCGGTCTATTTTCAGTTCTGAAAAAGCCTCGGAGCGTCTGGCTGACGGGGATAGCTCAGAGCCCGACGAAGGAGAAGGTCGATGAGCGAGAAACAACTGCGTACTGTCCTGCAGGGAATCGCCGACGCGAGAATTCCGCCCGAATCGGTTGATCTCTGGCCGAGAGTCAGGAAAGGGTTGGATGAAATAAGAATTGGCCGCCGAAGACGCGCATCCGGGCTGTCGATGAAGGCAGCTCTCCCCGTATTTATCATCCTGGCGCTATTGGCCATCTCACTGATCGTTGTTGGGCCAGAGAGAGCGCTCGCCGCGCTCCGCGGATTGGTTGGCTACATCCCCGGAGTAGGAATTGTGGATCAGGACACGTCCATCCGCGTGCTGGACCAGCCGGCTGCGGCAGAACAGGACGGCATTACATTGACCGTCACAGATGCTGTGCTAACCAGCGAGAAAACCATCGTCCATTACACCCTTGAAAATGTCCCCTGGGATATACTTTCCCACGATGTGTCTGGCTGTATTGAGAGGCCGTTCCTGCGCCTGCCCAATGGCGACATGCTTGTTTCCGGCGAGGGCGGAGGTTATCCGAATCAAATACGAGGTGAATTTCCACCTATTCCAGCCGGAATAAACGAGGCCACCTTTGTCTTACCCTGTATCATGAACTCCCTACTCAGCCTCGCACCGGAAAACTGGGAACTGCCCCTCCGATTCGTACCCGCACCGCCCGACCTGACAGTTATTCCGGTAATCGAGATCACACCCTCCACTGCACCTGAGCCGCTGAATAAGCAGGAAGCGCCCGTGGAACTCAACAATGCCTTGCTCATTGGCGACCAGTATATTTTGACCGGTATCGTCCAACAGTCGGGGTCTGGCGGGCGTATTAATTTGATCGATATCCAGGTGACCGATGCCAATGGCGAGCAAATCTACACCCAAACACCCGCTCTGCACGATTTACCCAGTTTTGATTGGGGCATGCAGTTCCAATCCGGGGTTCAATTCCCGCTAACTCTGGCTTTTGATTGGATACACATCGCGCCGGTTGCCTACTCGACCGCCGTATTCGAATTCGATGCTGGAGAGAATCCCCAACCTGGACAAGAGTGGACACTAAACCGAACCATCCAAATCGGCGGACGGAGGATTACGCTGGAAACTGTACGGGCGGGCTCGCCCGACGGCTACTCCTTCATCTTTTCCGTTGATCCGGATGTTACCGGCCTTTCGCTCGAAATCCCCGGTGCCACCGTGCTCGGCGGTGGTGGCGGTGGTGGTTACGGACTGGGGCAGTTCTCAGTGAGCCAGTCCTTCACAGAGCTCCCCAAAGGCAAAATGAACGTAATTCTCTCCGATCTGCTGGTGGCCACCCCGCTTGAAACGTGGACGATGCAGTGGTCATTTGAAAATCCGCCCACGGTTGAAGCATCCGAGCCAGCCTCTGATCCCGAGGCGTGTCTCACGCTCGCCAAATGGATCCAGGTAACCGGGCAGGATGACCTACGAACTCCTTCAATTGAAGGCAGAATCTTATCAACAGTCAATGAGGGCGGTCCCTTACCTGCGATTTATATCAGCAGTCTCGATGGAACAATTTCGCAAAAAGCCGCCATCGGGGGATGGCCCTCGCTCTCAAACGATGGAACCCGGCTAGCTTACAGTGCTGCGGATGGGCTGAACGTCCTAGATCTTTCAACCGAGCAAAATACTTCCTTTGGAACTGACGGTTACCGCATAAT
>DAOUDJ010000185.1:0-1568 GCA_034430795.1 Anaerolineales bacterium
ACACCCGTTTCTTCACCAGTAAATCGTAAGGGGCTGCTTTTATAGAACAGCCCCTTTTGATTCTGCAAAAGCCTAGCTGTTTAGAAACTCGTCCAGTGCTTCTTTCGAGATCCGGAAAGCCTTCCCGATCTTCTTTGCTTTAATATCTCCGGCTTCAATCGCGGCGACCACGTCTTCCTCAGCGACTTTCAAGTACGCCGCAGCTTCGGAAGGAGTCATCACCGGTGGCGGCCCAGAAACTCCGGCGGGTGCCGAAGCCCCTGATCCACTGCTAGATTTCTTCAGGCTATCTGTAATCGCCGATCCGATGCCCATTCCCGCACCGATTCCAGCCGTGAGACCTGCGCCACCAGACGGGTTCTGCGCAGCATCACGCATCGCATCTGCGGCTTGAAGCTGGGTGTAGGTTTCCATATCAAGCATGCCCATTGCCCGCAACTCTTCCGCGGACCTTTCAGATGGCTTCAAGCTCTCAATATAGAAGGACAGCAGAGACAATCCGATGGCCTTAAAATCATCTAGCGACTTAGCTTTTACGCCAATACCGAGTTCCTCGACGAGGGCGATGAGCTCAGGAACGCTCGTCTCTTGCGCCGTCTCACCAAGGAGATCTTGAAGCTTGGAGAGCAGCATTGCGCGCAACCGTGCTTCGATATCTTTGGTAGTGTAGATTCCAGTTACACCCACGATTTGAGCTACAAATTGCTGAGGATCGGCAACTTTGTAACTGTACGTTCCAAACCCCTGCAGTAGAGCTACGCCGAGTCCCATGCCGGGATTGCGCACCAGGATTGGCTGCGGGGTTCCCCATTTCTCATCCGCGAATTCTCGTGTCGATACAAAATACACCTCAGCCGTGAACGGCGAACGATCGTTGAAAGCCTTGCCGATCAGGTCGATCAATATAGGAATATTCGCAGTCGCTATCGTATGACGTCCCGGACCGAAGGTGTCGAGCGCCTTCCCATCTCGGTAAAAAACCGCAATTTGAGATTCTCGTACAATAACCTGACTGCCGATACGAAAATCCCCGGCAGTATCTTCCGGGAATCGATGAACGATCTCACCATCCATCTCGCTTGGGTATTCGATAACATCAAATATTCGAGCCATCTTCTTTACTCCTCACTTCCAGTTGAGTCAACGCTAGTTAAGATTACTTCCTCTCTCCGGTCAAAGGCACTGATGACCTCTTCACTGAGAGTGACCAGGTGTCTAATTGCAGCGGGGAAGCCATCCGTCCCGAATGATGCACCGAGGTTGTCGATCGCGCTGGAGACCTGGTCGGTTCCTTCAAGCAGAGCAACATCATACTCATAAATCTGCTCTAGTTCTTTGCTGTTGATTTGTACAGCATCAAAAAGCCCTGAATAACCGTAGGACGCGTTCCTAATCCGATTCACAAAAGTACGCAACTTGATCGCGGCTTCCTCCAAATCATCGACTTTCTCGAGTTGTTTTTCTTTAATCAGACGCCGCTGAAGCTCTGATATTCGCTCCCATTGTTCTTCGAACCGCTGGGCTACGGTCAGTCGCAGCAACTTATCCGCTTCCCTGCGGTTATCTCG
>DAOUDJ010000186.1:0-18274 GCA_034430795.1 Anaerolineales bacterium
TCAGCCTCTTCCACGGCTTCCTCAGACTCAGCCTCTTCCACGGCTTCCTCGGGCTCAGCCTCTTCCACGGCTTCCTCGGAATCGGCCTCTGCAACGGCTTCTTCGGAATCAACCTCAGCAGTCGGCTCACCCTCTGTCTCCTCCGCCGCGTCGTCTGACTCAACCTCAAGGGTTTCCGTCGGTGGAAGATCCATGGTATCAGATTCTAGTGCTGCGTCGAAATCTTCGATTTCTTCAGGGGATTCTGCCTGACTCGCTTCTTCAGAATCGCTATCCTGCATTGCTGTTTGCCAGTCGATTTCAGCGAATTCTGGAGAAGAAACTTTCTTTAAACTTAATCCGAGTCGCTTTCGATCCAAATCAATCTTGATCAGCCGCAGTGTGAGAATTTGCCCTTCTTGGACTACCTCTTGTGGATGCTCAATTCTTTGATCAGAGAGCTCCGAGATATGAATTAAGCCTTCGATCTCAAACTCCTCCGCTCCCGCCAAAGATGCAAATGCTCCAAACTTCGTGAGTTTGGTAATCGTCCCCTCAACAAGCTGCCCCTCTTGGAAACCCTCCATGACTTCGTTCCAAGGGTTTGGTTCCAGTTCCCGTATCGAGAGGCTGATCCGTTTTCGATCTGGATCAACGCCAAGGATTTTAACTTTCACTTCCTGGCCGACTTGCACGAGCTCTTTCGGATGCGCTACGCGCTTCCAAGATAATTCCGAGATATGGACCAATCCGTCGGCACCGCCGATATCCACAAACACGCCGAAATCCGCCAGGCTAATAACCGTACCTATGCGCTCCTCGCCCGGCTCCAGTTCCATGATAAGTTTTTCTTTTAATGCATCGCGCGATTCTCTCGACGCCGCTCTCTCCGAGAGGATCAAGCGATTCCGGCGTCGATCAACTTCAATCACCTTCGCCACAATCGGCTCACCGACCATCTCGCCCCACCGCTGATCAGGCGTTTCCCCATCTGAACGTCGTCGTCGCGAGATGCTTACTTGAGATGCAGGGATGAAGCCTCGTAGGTGTCCAAATTTAACAATAAGACCGCCCTTGTTGTACCCCGATATTGTCCCCTCATAGACCTCGCGCGTTTCTAGAAGATTTTCAACCTCTTTCCAATCCTGTTCTTCTTTCGCGCGCGAGAGAGACAGCAACATCGAACCGTCGCGGCCGGAGGATCGGACGATATAAACATCCACTTCTTCCCCAACGGCCATTTTCGCTCTCTGCTCATCTGAAAGTTGATCGAGTTCTCGGCTGGGGATGACGCCCTCTGACTTGGCGCCAATGTCTACCAAGATGTCCGTATCGGTGATACGCGCGATCGTACCCGTCTTAATTTCGCCGCGTTTTGGTGTCTTTAGCTCATATGCCTCTGCTTGAAGCAGGGCTTCCATCGGGTGTTCCGCCCGGTCTTCAACCTCCTTCTCCGGAAGGGTTTCTTCCCCGAAGGTCTCCTCTTTATGCTCCATATAAATCATATCTCCCTATTAATGGATTGAAGCGCATTATAAAAGCACTCTCCCCTATTGTAAACCTTCAACTTATCTTAGTTCAACTTATCTTGGATATTTGGATAGGGTATAATCCGCGCGCAGGTGGAAAAAATGGCAGTTGTCTATCCTTTTACCGCGATTGTTGGACAGGAGCGCATGCGGCGCGCCCTGATTCTGAACGCCGTCAACCCTCGCATCGGAGGCGTATTAATCCGCGGCGAGCGGGGCACGGCAAAATCCACCGCCGCACGTGCGTTGGCCGTACTTCTCCCAGAAGTGGAGGTCGTCGCAGATTGCCGATTCGCTTGCGATCCGCACCAAACGACAAGCCTGTGTACAGAATGCCGCGAGCGCGTAGCTCGCGGCGAGAAACTCCCGGTGGCAATACATAAAACGTCCTTTGTTGACCTTCCCGTGTCGGCCACTGAGGATCGTGTTGTCGGAACACTCGACATCGAACGAGCGATCAAGGAAGGTGAGCGCCATTTCGAACCCGGTGTCCTCGCCGCAGCCAATCGGGGTCTCCTATATATCGACGAAGTAAATCTACTTGACGACCATGTCGTCGATCTCCTCTTAGACTCCGCCGCATTAGGCATGAATTTCGTGGAGCGTGAAGGGATCTCGTTTACCCACCCCGCCCGCTACATCCTTGTCGGAACGATGAACCCAGAAGAGGGTGACCTGCGCCCGCAGCTGCTTGACCGATTTGCACTCTCCGTGGAGATACGCGGTTTGCCCGACCCACGCGATCGGGTTTCCATCATGGAACGCAATCTAGAGTTCGAGTCGGACCCAGAGGCTTTTCGCGATCAATGGTTAGACCAAGAAGATAAGCTGTCCAACGAGATAGCGGCCGCGCGCAAAATACTCAACGATGTAACCTACACCAAGCGTGATTTACTATCGATCGCCGCTCTCACGTCTTCCTTTCAAGTGGACGGTCACCGGGCAGACCTTGTGATTCTCAAAGCCGCACGTGCTCATGCTGCTTTCGAGGGGCGAACACGAATCAACGAGCACGACATCGCAATCGCCGCAGAATTAGCCCTCCCACACCGCCTGCGACGCGGACCTTTTCAGCAAGCAGATGTCAATATCGAAAACATCGAGAACTTGATCGAGCAGATTCAGTCTGACTTCAATAGCGGCGGCGAGAGCTCAGATCTATCAAATGGCACCGAAGAACCTGCCGATAAAAAAAAAGGCCTCCAACAAGCCTAGCCGATGACGATGCTGAAACCTCGATAGAGCAAGGATCCTCGGAGCCGGTTCGCCAATCCACGCCCGAAACCATTCATGCTCGCTGGTGGGAAGGCGGCGATAAAGTTAAGGTTGGTCGATCTTTCGTGCCGCGCAAACTCGAAGGGCACATCGATCGCCTGGCTCGTCGTCAGAGCGGACGGCGGACCCGCACTCGAACTGAACAAAAACGCGGACGATACATCCAGGCAAGACCGGTAAAAGAAAAGACGACTGACATCGCATTTGATGCGACCATCCGCGCCGCTGCTCCATACCAGCGCGTGCGCAGCGAACAACGCAAACACGTCTCCTTCGCCATTCTCCCCTCGGATCTGCAGCGCAAGGTTCGTGTCAGCCGCGCACCAAACCTTATCCTCTTCGTCGTGGATGCATCCTGGTCGATGGCTGTCGCTGAAAGGATGTCGGCAACTAAAGGCGCCATCCTTTCTCTAATCACGGATGCCTATCAGCGAAGGGACCGGGTAGGGCTGATCGTCTTCCAAAAAGATCGCGCCTCGACGGTGATGCCGCCGACGAATTCCGTCCACCTTGCTCACCGCGCCCTGGCAGATATCCCTGTCGGCGGCAAAACCCCACTGTCAGCCGGCTTGAATCTAGCAAGCGAAGTTTTTCGCAAGGAGACAAACACCCGACCCGAAGTACTCCCTTTAATGGTCCTCCTTACAGACGGCGCAGGAAATGTCTCGATGGGTGATCTGCCGCCTCAGGAGGAGGCGCATCGAGTGGCTGAACGCCTCCGCGACCAAGGAGTACGCTCGGTCGTGATCAATATGGAGCATGCCGCCTTTGACCAGGGTCTGGCTCAGGGTCTGGCGGATCATCTGGGCGGACCCTGCTATACGCTGCATGAGCTAAAAGCCGACCATCTCTACCACGCTGTCAAACAAGAGCTCGATGAAGTCTCCGGCAAAGCCCGACCTCGCACTTCCTGACGGTATAGTTCCAAATATTCAAGAAAAAAATCGGGGATCTGGATTCCAATATGTGCAAGGGGTGGGAGGAGTTCCCGGCCCATCCCCCCTCCGAACCGGACGTGCACATCCCACGGGCACCGCTAACTGTTCCGTAGAGACGTCCCTTTGAAACGTCGACCCGGGTCAATCGTTGTCAGGGGGGAGAAGAACAGAAAAACGAACGCATTACCTCTTCAATGGTCTATCTATTCATTCATACGGACAATGCTCAAGGCGCAGGCTGCGCCTGCGACCGGAAGCAGCGCTTCCTGACTCCACAAATTGCAGAAACGATTAGATAGACATTGGATTGATCAACAGTAGTTTATTGAGATCGCAGCTGGAGTATGACGTGTAACAAATGGGTTCCAACAAAACCAAGATTCCACAACGGAGGTATGCAAGGCACTGTCACTTTTCCTCAGTAAGTGGAGGGGAACCTTTTTTGGGGTTCTTGTTCCCAATCCGCTTTCAAGGGAGGCTTGCCAACTTCCTTTTCAGGCGGCCGATTCGATGCTGAAGGTCTTTGCTGATTTCTTTATACCGCCAATCATTCTCCCAATTAGACAAACAAACTAAACCGATCTCCGCCCAGGTTTTCGCCATATCCAAGTCCCCTACATGCCACTCATAATACATGGCCAATTCGACGCAAGGGCGCGGATCGTCCGACTCCAACGTATGCCACAGTTCCCATCCATCAACCGCTTGATCGCGCCGGCCCAGACGCTTTAAATATGCCGTGTGATGACGCAGAGCTTCAAGTCGCACGATGGGATCGCCGCTTTCAATCGCCGCTCGATAAGCCAATTCCGCTGGCCCGCTCCTCCCGGCACCCTGGTGCCATCGTGCCACCCCTAACGCCTCCGACGCTGATAAATTTGAGAAAGCATCTGTTCCATGACGACCTAGGACCTCTACAGTCAGGCTCACCAAGCTGAGGATATCCATCGCGTTATGGTAGATGACGCGCTCCATATCCGTTGAGTCGCCCGTACGCAGATAATCCAGATAGAGGCCGGGGATCAGCTCACCGGGGACATCCTCTTCACTTCGGTGTACTCCAAGAACTTGGCGTTCAATCGTGTTTAATCTGCAATCAGGCAGCGCTCTGCGCCATAATCGTCTTGCAGGGTAAAGCAAGTCTAAATGCGGCCACTCCGTAAGCGGAAAACGCTTGCGCAAACCAAGGGTGAAACGCATTTCCAGAATGGGTACATCGAAAGTCCGACCGTTGAAAGTGACGAAACCTGCGCTGGATTCGAGATCGGCCTCAATGGCATGCAGCATTGCCTGCTCTTCGCCAAGATCGCGCAGAAAATACTGCCGCAACCGGAGCTCACCCTCGACGAACTTCCCGACCCCAACAAGGAAGGCAACCGTCCCTGCCCCTCCTGCCAAGCCGGTGGTTTCGGTGTCGAGAAAGACAAGCCCATCCAAGCTGAGCCCCGCAAGAGAGGGGTCTGCAGCGATCTCTGCGGCCGCGTTTGACTCAAAAGGCGTCAACAAGCTTAATGGGCTTGAACCGTGCTCGTGAGTTCCTAGATATTGAGTTTCTATGATATATGCGGCGCCATGCGGTGTTTCCTGTGGCTCCCCAGGGTGCCCTCCTGAAACCTCGCGCCTGGCCTTCTCAAGTGGAGGCGTTCGGGTTGCCTTCTTTCGCCGGATGCGCTGCAAACGCTGCTGGAGTCTTTTTCCTTCATCCATACAATGAAATTAGATCTCTCATTTGGTGACATCTTGGGGAAGCGCAGTGACTTTCCTGCTGTCGTTCTGGGTTTCCGACCGAAAATAACTCCACATCTAACGGTTCCTGTAAGTTGTGATTTTAACAGACATCAACCCGGGGAAGAAAGTCACGCGGCGCCAATGATCTTCTTCAATGGCTCGTTAATTAATGCCCAAGTATTATAACGCTCGGAGACGAGAGACGGGGCAAACCTATGCTCATCGCTGTCTCCTCCTTTGGCGAAAGCCTCCGCCGGGCTTCCCCTCACCACGCCGGCGGAGGTGCCATTTAAAGAAAGAGCGTGTGATCCGTGGATCACACGTTGATTATTTTCACGCCTTCCAGCACTTATTTACTCGATACGGGCAATACAACGGTGAAGGTCGCCCCCTTGCCTAACTCCGATTCTACCCAGATCCGCCCGTCGTGCTGCTCAACGATAGATTTTACGATCGAGAGGCCCAACCCCGTTCCACGCGCTTCCTCCGGCACATTGCTCGCCCGGAAGAATTTATCAAACAGGTAAGGCTGATCCGCCGCCGGGATCCCCGGACCAGTATCAGAAATACATAGGATGATCTGATCATCCTCTACGTGGGCATCCAGGACAACCCGGCCGCCGGGTGGCGTGTACTTCAGCGCGTTCTCTAACAGGTTCGCTATTACCTGTCGAAGACGTATGGGGTCGCCATGGACTAACGGCAGCTTCTCCTGCAGGTCAACCTGAAGGGTTATTTTCTTAGCCTTGGCAGTGCTTGCCAGACCCTGCAAGGCATAGCGAGCCAAAACAGAAATTGGGGTGTCTTCTTTCCTTGTGTCCAACCCCGCCTCTATCCGCCCAAGATCTAGCAGGTCTGCCACGAGGCGAGAGATTTGCTCAACGCTCAATCTCACCCGGTACACAAATTCCCGCTGTTGATCCGTGAGAGGTCCCGCTTGATCGACAAGCTCGATATAACCGAGGATTGCTGTGAGCGGCGACCGAAGGTCATGCGAGACCGTTGTCACAAACTCGGATTTAATTCGGTCTAGTTTTTTTAGATGCGTGATGTCATACATCAATACAGACTGGCCAACACCCGGAATTGGGCTGCGGTGCAAGTTAAACACTCGCCCGTCAGGTAGGGTAATCTCCTCGCGACGCGGAGAGGGGCCGGGCGAGCGGAGCAGTTCTAAGAGAAGGGGTTCATCAAATGTTTCAACTACAGAGCGCCCAATGAAATCCCCACTGACGTTAAATGCCTCTCTCGCGGCGTAATTAATGAGCAATAGTCGATTCTCATTATCGACGACGATAACGCCGTTTTCGGTTTGCGTTAGGATCGTTTCAAGTTTGGACCGTTCCGCTTCAGTCCGATTGTAAAGCTGCGCGTTCTCAATCGCGATAGCGGCGTAGTCCGCCATTGCCATCATTACCGTAACATCATCCTGACAGAGGGCTCGACCCGCCTTACGGTTGTCCACCCCTAGGACGCCAATTGTCTTCCCGCGCACTTGCAAGGGGACATATATTAAAGAGTGGACTAGATACGCCGTTTTGATCTTTTGAGGAGAGCGTTCATCGAGCAATATAGGCTCCCCCATCGCCATCACCTGCCCGGCGAGCGAATCGCGTACATGCAACCTGAAGGTGCTAGCGAAATCTTCATCGAAGTTCTGAGAAGCTCGCATGTAGAGTTCGCCGGATTCGTCATCTAACAAAAGCAGACTCCCCTCCTCCGCTCCCGTGAGTTTCACCGCGGCTTCCACCACTGTCGTGAGGACCGTATCAATATCCAACAGGGCGGTAACCGTTCGCCCGACGAGGGCGAGCGTCTCTAATTCATACAGACGCCGCTCAAGCAACTTGGCGTCTCCATGGGTTTTTTCTCCAACCCGTTGCAGATCCTGAAGACGCCTGCCCCGTTTAACGGCTCGCCCTACGGCCGAAAGCAAGTGCTCTGCCTCAAAAGGCTTTGTTAGAAAATCCACAGCACCAGCACGCATGGAATCCAGCACAAGCTGGCTGGTCGCATCACTCGTCATCATAATAACTGGAATTTCCGGGAAGTCGTGTTGCAGTTTTTTTATGAGCTCAAGACCGGTGAGCTTGGGCATCCGATAGTCCGTCAGCACCACGTCCGGCCGCAATTCACCAACCAGAGCGAGGGCGGATAAACCATCTTCAACAGAATGTACGGAATAGCCAGCTGGTTTAAGGATGGCATCCTCAATGGATCGCCGGATATCCCCGTTATCTTCAGCAATAAGAATTAATTCCCCGCTCATCCCTTGTTTACTCTCTCTTTGTTTTAGAATTGCAGGGGGTGATAGAAGGTGTGGTTATTAACATCACAGAGGCCTGATTGATTGTCCGGAGATCTTACGGAGTGGATCCTCCGGACCTCTCTTCTACGATGTTTGAAATTCCATCCAAGACGGATTCGATATCATGCATAACCGTGCCGAGCTCTTTTGATAATCTTGCGGCCTGGCGTTTGCTCATCAAGCTGGCAATTTCAGCTTGTGCCGCCCGCAAACTGCGGTGAACGTCCCTCAACCACTTCGCGTCAACCTGGTCCCGTTCTGTCGAGCGTTGAATTTCTCTCTCAAGGCGCTGCGCGCGATCTTCTAAAGCCTCGAATAGCCTAGCGTTTACGAGAGAAATCGAGGCGTAGTCAGCGACCGCCTCCAACATCACCAGCTGTCTTTCTGTGAACGGCCTTGGGGCTTTACGCCCCACGCTGATCACTCCAACAGGTTGATCCTTAACACGAACAGGGGCGATGAGGGCTGCGCCTACGAACTGCGCTAACTTGAACTTCGCCAGTCCTTCTCCATGAATTGACAACGCTTCACCGGAAAGCATGACGAGCGAACTGATGCCATCATCCCAAGGTTGATGTACTTTCTTTGCAGCTCCACTGGGAAGATTCATCTCCGCCCGCAATACAAGCTGATCGGATCCTTCTTTCTTGAGTAAAACCCATCCCAAGTCCGCCTCGGTGACATACAGACTCCCTTCGATCAGTTTGGCAAAAAGCCGCCCCTGATGCGTTGTTGAAGTAACCGTTTTGCCGAGCCCGAAGAGAGTCGTCAACTCCCGAACTCTTCGTTCGAGTTGGCGATTGCTCTCTGCCAACTGCTCAGCCAGTTGTCGATGCTCACTCCGCAGCCGGATTTCCTTGATCACCCGTTCTAGAGCAGCGACAAACTCCGCCTCACGAAGCGGCTTCACCAGATAATCGCGTGCCCCCAGGCGGAATGCCTGGATCGCGTCCGCCTCCATCCCTTTGGGCGCAGTGACAATCATCGGCACATCCGCCCCCTGGGAACGTAACGCGACGAGCAGATCCTTCCCACTCAATCCAGGCAACGTGAGGCTGGCGATGATCAGGTCCGGACCAAACTGCAGCGACTTCTGAATAGCCGTGCTGCCGTCCCCTGCTGTTTCGACCTGATAGCCAAGCGGCCTTAATATCTGCCGTTCCAGCAGATCGAGAGTATCCGGGTCCTCGTCGACAACCAGGATCTTGCCAAGCTTTGACGTTGTCACCATGAAAGTATGATAGCATGGAAATCTATAGGCGCGCATAACCCCAAGGAATAGGATCTACCCTTCCCAAAAGAATAATTAGAATCACCTTAGAAACCCTGGGGGTTCTTGACTCGCTTTCCTGCGCCCGTTTAGAATCAACATATACAGGATAGGCAGGTATGGAATACAAGGACTACTACGAAGTATTAGGGGTCGATCGTTCTGCGAGTGGCGATGAGATCAAGCGTGTTTATCGAAAACTCGCGCTTAAGTTCCACCCCGATAAAAACCCTGGTGACAACCAGGCCGAGGAGCGCTTTAAGGAGATTAACGAAGCTTACGAAGTATTGGGCGACTCCACTAAGCGTACAAAGTATGACCAATTGGGATCTTCCTATCAAGCATGGAAACGGACCGGTAGCAGAAAGGGGGCTTACGATTGGTCTGAATGGATGTCGGGAGGACAAGGGGGAGGCGTGCGAGTTGATATTGGAGACATCGGCAATGCCTTTGGAGACTTTTCCGACTTCTTTTCTGCCATCTTTGGTGGGATGGGCACTCGACAACAAGGATATCGCACACAGGGTCGCAGACGCGGGCGCGATATCAAGCAGCCCATCACGATTACACTCGGCGAGGTCAATACCGGGACAACACGTGTATTAAGTTTCAACGGAAAAAAAATCGAGGTAACCATCCCGCCAGGCGCCCGGACAGGAACAAAGGTGCGCGTAAGCGGGCTTGGCGAGGCAGGCGCTCAGAAATCCGGCGATCTGTTTCTTGTAATTAACGTCGAACCCGATACCCGCTTCAAACGCAAGAAAGATGATCTCTACACAAAGGTGAAAGTCGATCTTTACACCGCTGTTCTCGGGGGAGAGGTCGAAATTCCTACACTAGCCAGCAACATCGTGTTGACCATCCCATCGGGCAGTCAACCCGATCAAAGCTTCCGCTTGAAAGAGCGCGGTTTGCCCAATCTTCGAAATAAAAAAAAGCGGGGTGATTTATATGTACGATTGGACATCACCCTGCCGCGTGATCTTAACCCACACGAGAGAGAACTCTTCGAGGAACTTGCCAATCCGCAGGATCCCTAATGCGAAGGCAGCTACGGCCGCTTGCGAAGTGTTTTTAATAGACCCTCCCTTCACGTAAGTCGGTTGGGCATATATTTGATCTCAACTTGCATTCTTCCTCCATCACAACTTGGTGGATGGGGTGCAAATAAAGGACGAGGTACCAATGAAGGCGCGAATACTCCTGACTGTCGCAGTAACACTTAGTCTTTCAATTCTGGCTTGCAATTTTCAACTTATCCCGCCTCTACAACCTGAACCGACCCGTCTCCCTGCACCATTACTCCCAGTTGCTGCCCCATTAGAGGGAGCAGCAACGGATCCGGTTATAGATATTGGGACATCAATCATCGGCAGCGATCTGACCGGACTCTACGAACGAGTTAACCCGGGCGTGGTAACAATCTGGGTTTTCGAGGAGTTTGATGCCCCTCATGAAGTCATGATTCCTCGCGGGCAGGGCTCGGGATTCGTAATCGATCGCGAAGGACACATTATCACCAACCAGCATGTTATCGCCGGAGCAGATGCGATTGAAGTTGACTTCACCTCCGGCATGAAGGTATGGGCCGAATTGGTTGGTGTCGACCCCGACTCTGACCTTGCCGTACTGAAAGTTGATGTTCCCATGGTCGATCTTATCCCTCTTCCCCTGGGAGATTCAGACGATGTGAAAGTGGGAGAATTTGTCGTGGCAATCGGAAACCCTTTTGGCCTGCGCGGTACGATGACCGTCGGCATTGTGTCCGCTATCGGGCGCTCACTTGATTCGGAGCACTTGACACCCGAGGGAATCCGATTCTCAGCCGGAGACCTGATCCAGACGGACGCGGCGATCAACCCCGGCAACTCTGGAGGCCCACTCCTGAACATCAGCGGTCAGGTTATTGGAATAAACCGGGCTATACAGACCGAGACTTTCACGGTTGATGGCAGCGCCGCCAACTCAGGCGTGGGTTTTGCCATCCCGGTGAACATTCTTCGGCGCGTTGCGCCGGCAATAATACAGGGCGGCCACTATGACTACCCCTACCTTGGGATATCCAGCCTTAACGACCGGCTTTGGAATCTAAAAATTATTGAAGCGCTGGGCTTTGGCACCAATGTGTATGGCGCGTATATCACAGAAGTCGTTCCTGGCGGACCTGCCGACGCTGCCGGTTTGCGCGGCGGCAGTAAGGAGACATCCATCCCTGGACTCTTAGCTGGCGGCGATTTACTCATCGCCATCAATGGGCAAATCATTCGTCAGTTCGACGACATGTTGTCTTATCTTTTCAAGCACACCGAAGTGGGGCAAGATGTTGAATTAACGGTGATTCGCGACAATAAGGAGATGAACCTCATGCTAACCATCGGCGCCCGCCCATAGTAAACAAAAACGGCTCCTGGCCAACTAAATGCCGGGAGCCGTTCGTTTGTTTCGCTGATGGGGATTATCTAAACAACGATCGTTCAAGTGAAAGAAGATTGTTCGCCAGGATTTCCAGATCGCGACTCGCCGCGAATTCATCAGTGTCAACTTCTCTTTGAACGAGTTCAAGGCGATCGATCAAGTCCCGCACTATTTCAGCATCCGCAGCGCTTAGCTTTTCCTCAAGCTCTAATAAACTAGCCTTAGTTCCTGCCAGAGCGGCTTTGGCCGCAATCTCATCCTCCTGGGCCAGAGCAAGCTGCGCTGAAGTCACATCGACTAAAACACTGAGAAGCTGCAGTTGCGACTCGCTTGTTTTAAGCGCCTCCGATAATTGGGTATTCTCCGCTTGCAACGGTCTAAGGTCATCAAGTTCGGATTCCAGCAACTCGGTTTCAACGCGCGCCTTCTCAAACTCGGTAGACAAAGGACCTACCCGAACGAACCACATCGCCACTAGACCCAGCGCGAACACGCCGGTGACGCAGAGCATCCAAAACAGGAACCGTCTCAATCGACGCTTTGGCTTAACTGGCTCTGATGGGATTTCGGTGTCTTCAAATATTTCCTGCTTCGTTTCCATTGCCGGCTTCTCGGCTTCCGCGGCTTCGATGTCTGGAGATTCTATCGTGATCTCGAGTTCGTCGTTGGCCTGGGCATCTTCTTCATTCATCTAAGCTCTCCTCGTTACTTATTCCCGTTATATTATTCTACGCTAAGATTCATGGAGTCCGTCACTACGATCAACAGCTTCCATGCGATCTCAATTTCGTCCTCGGCGATAAATGGTTGTGTGCGGATATCCTCAAGAGCGATGTCCAATCGAGACACAATCTCATCGAGAACTATAATCCTATCTTCGTTTCCTGGCTCCGCACGCCATTTCTCCGCTTGAGCGTCAACCATCGCCCGTGCAGAGACTACATCTTCACTCGCCTGCCCCAAATTTGCCTCAGACAGCCAGAATTGTGCCCGCGAGAGAAGGGTCATCGCCCGGATCAATTGAAGCTGGCCTTGCAGCTCATCAACGGGCTGACCCACATCCGAGAGCGTCATTTCAAGTGTATCCAAGCGATCCGTTAATGCCGCTATTTCGGCCGCTAGAACAGTCATCTGCTCGTTTATCGCCTCAGACTGGGCTACGATTTTATCTGCACCGTCATTCACTAGACTTTCTAGTTCAGACTGCTGTTTATCAATTTCTAGATCGCTCTCAGCGAAATCTAAACGCAACTGGGCAATTTCCTCTTGAATATCCTGCATATTTTGATCGTATGATTGCCCGGGTCCAACTGCAAGCTGGTAGAGAGTTTTCCCACCAAAATAAAGCCCCAATCCGATCGAGAGCCCTAACACGATTGAGACGAACAGGCGTAGAAGCACCTTTAACGCTTTAGCAAAAGGGTTGCTTTTGGTTTTTTCGCTGCTTGATGCGTTGCTCTCAGATTTTTCCATAGTCTTCCATCCTCACAACAGTCTATGAACCCGGTGCTGGGAGATAAACATTTATTCAAACAAACGCCATCATATTGATAATTATCAAGGAAGATGAACGGGGTCCAATCATCTCCGGGATGGGGTTTATTTCTGCTCCCAAACCCTGTTAATGTACAATGGGCGGCATTTGCCGCCCATTGTACCTCACTAATTTATTGCCGCTTTATCGGGATTGAACCTCGATCTTCTTCGGTCGAGATTCCTCCGACTTGGGGATACGCAGCACAAGGACGCCATCTTCAATTGATGCCTCAGCCTTGTCAGCGTCAAGCAGGTCAGGGAGACGCAGTCTGCGTTCGTAAGAACCGCGATGCAGCTCACGCAATAGGACATCCTCTTGGCCGTTCTCCTCTTCCTTAACTTCGCCGCGTAAGGTGACGACATCTTCGATAATTTCAATTTGCAGGTCGTCAGCTTTCAAGCCGGGCACATTAGCAGTGATCACATACTCATCACTGTTGGCCTTGACGTCTACCGGCAATCGGCAGCCGCCATTGAAACCTACGGGTTGATGACGGTGCATCCTGCGATGCCTTTCTGGAACCGTGTAGTAACTCATTACCGACACTCCTTTTTTAGGTATACAGATTACGCTTATCAGGATACCCACCACTCATTAGATGTTTACAAACGAGATATATGAGTTCCATTAACAATCGTTCAAATCTTAAGTTAATACCTAACAAACCACACTCTTACACTATCCCAATAAAATGAAGATACATCTGCCGTCCTCTGGATTTTTATCATCAGGTCGGCGGCACTGAACCATGGATTAATTGACTTAAATCTATGGAAAGTATTGGAGTGGAAAACTATGAATCTTGAGAAATACACACAAAAAGCTCAATCCAGCATTAGCGATGCGCAATCGATCGCCCGGGATCTTAATCATCCATCCCTCGAACCCGAGCATCTTTTGCTGGCGCTCCTCCACCAACCGGAAGGTATCGTGCCAGTCATCGTAACCCAGGTCGCGGGAAGCCCGGCGATGCTTCAGGCTGAACTCAAGAAGGAGCTGGATGCTAAGCCCAAAATGCATGGTGGAAGCGATCAACCAAGTCTATCGCGCAGCTCGGCGGAGGTCCTCACTGCAGCCGAAAAACAGGCAGCAGCGATGAAGGATGAATATGTCTCAACCGAACATATCCTCCTCGCCTTAACCACCGGCCCCGAGAAGAAACGGCTTGCGGCCTATGGTCTCACAGCGGATAGTGTCCTTAACATTCTGACCTCTATCCGTGGTTCACAACGAGTAGTGACGCCCAATCCCGAGCATACATTCCAAGCTTTGGAGAAATACGGTCTTGATTTAACTCAGTTTGCCCGCCGCGGCAAGCTCGACCCAGTTATCGGCCGTGATGAGGAGATCCGGCGGATAGTTCAAATCCTCTCGCGCCGCACTAAGAACAACCCAGCTCTAATCGGCGAACCAGGTGTCGGAAAGACAGCTATTGTGGAGGGGCTCGCTCAGCGGATCGTCAACGGCGACGTGCCCGAGGGGTTGAAAAATAAACGTCTCATTCAACTCGACCTCGGAGCACTTATCGCTGGTGCTAAATATCGGGGCGAATTTGAAGAGCGTCTCAAGGCGACCCTGAAAGAGATTACCGATTCGGACGGTGAGATTCTCCTCTTCATTGATGAGATGCACACCGTAGTCGGTGCCGGTGCAGCAGAAGGATCCATGGACGCTGGCAATATGCTTAAGCCAATGCTGGCACGCGGCGAGCTGCACATGATTGGAGCTACAACCCTTGACGAGTATCGCAAATATATCGAGAAAGACGCTGCTCTGGAGCGGCGCTTCCAACCAGTGTATGTGGCCGAGCCCAGCGTTGAGGACACGATCAGTATCCTGCGGGGTTTGAAAGAACGATACGAGATTCATCACGGCGTTCGTATCCAAGACAGCGCCGTTATCGCTGCCGCGACCCTCTCTAATCGCTACATCTCCGACCGTTTCTTGCCGGACAAGGCCATCGATCTGATCGATGAAGCTGGAGCACGTCTGCGCACGGAAATTGACTCAAAACCGCAAGCGCTCGACGAAGTGGACCGCCACATCTTGCAGCTTGAAATTGAGCGTGAGGCGCTGAAGAAAGAGAAGGATAAAGCATCGCGTGAAAGGTTAAAGAACCTGGAAGACGAACTTGCCAACATACGTGAAGAGTCAACCAGCCTCACCGCTCGTTGGCAAGCTGAGAAACAGGTCATCGCCGATATTCAAGCGGTGAAGGAGCAAATCGAAGACACACGCTTAAGAATCGATCAGGCCGAGCGAAAAGCTGATCTGGAGGAGGCCGCTCGTCTGCGCTACGGGACATCGCGCGACCTCGAAGTCCAACTCGCGGATCTCGAAACGCATCTCAGCGAAACGCAGTCGGATAACGCATTGCTCAAAGAGGAGGTTGACTCTGAGGAAATCGCCGCGGTCGTCTCGCGCTGGACGAGCATCCCCATTTCGAGGCTACTAGAAGGCGAAATGGAGAAGCTGCTGCACATGGAGGAACGTCTTCATCAACGTCTTATCGGCCAGGATGAGGCCGTTAGTGCCGTGTCCAACGCCGTACGCCGATCTCGCTCTGGTCTCCAAGATCCGGATCGCCCGATTGGTTCCTTCATCTTCCTTGGTCCGACCGGGGTAGGGAAAACCGAGCTCGCTCGTTCATTGGCAGAGTTCTTATTCGACGACGAACGAGCGATGATCCGCATCGACATGAGTGAATACCAGGAAAAGCATACGGTCTCACGCCTGATCGGCGCCCCTCCGGGCTATGTAGGCTACGAGGAGGGGGGTCAGCTCACCAAAGCGGTGCGCCGCCGACCATACAGCGTGGTCCTTTTCGACGAGATCGAGAAAGCTCACCCTGACGTCTTTAACATTCTGCTTCAGTTGCTCGACGATGGCCGCCTTACCGACGGCCAGGGGCGAACGGTCGACTTCCGCAACACGGTTGTGATCATGACCAGCAACTTGGGGACGGAACTTTGGGACAATGACGAGCAATCCACTGAGGTGACGGAGCAAAAGGTGCGGGAATTGCTCACGCGGCATTTTCGCCCCGAATTTCTCAACAGGATAGACGAGATTGTGATCTTCCATCGACTTTCACTGGAGAATATTAAAGAGATTGTGGAAATCCAGTTACAGCGGGTGCACGACCGGCTTGCTCAGCAAGGTTTTGCCCTCGAGGTGACAAAAGACGCTAAAACCTATCTCGCCGAAACCGGCTATGAACCCGTCTACGGCGCCCGGCCCCTGAAGCGAACCATTCAACGCGAAATCCAGGACCCTCTGGCGCCTAAGATACTCGCCGGCGAATTCAAGCCGGGGGAGACAATCCGTGTGCATCGCGGAAAGGATGGGTTAACCTTCTCCGCGATCGCGACAGACAAGGTTCCGGAAAAAAGAAGACAAGCAGACCCAACCACTTAAGATCTCACCAGTCGACGGCTAAGTAGTGAAGCAATTCAGGGAGGATCCCACGCCAGGTGTTGGACTCATGATTCCCGGGTGCCAATACGTACTTATGCACAATATCCGCCTCATAGAGAGCTTCGCTCAGCTCCAGAGTTTTCCCATACGCGGAATCCGTATCACCCGACATGAGAAATATCCTCGACGGCAGATCTACAAGAAGCACTAGACTGAAGGGATCATATTCGGGGCGGGCATAATTCACGTTCAACGCCGGGCTGAGAGCTCCGACGCGCTGGATGATGTCAGCATTTCGGAAGCCAATTTCTAGCGCCCATACACCCCCGCGAGATACGCCTGCCAATCCCCGGCTATCTTCCTGCGCAATCGTTCGATAGGTTCTATCGATGAAGGGCACTAAGCCGTTGATGAATTCTGCCTCATAAGAGCCGGGTCCACCGTCTGTGCTGCTAAAAAACGGCTCGGGCTGGCGGGGCATGACCACCAAAAACGGGGGGAGTGTGTCATCCTCATAAGCATCCTCCAACACAGCTTCAACGCCAAGGATCTGCCAGTGATTTTCTCCTTGAGGTTTTCCGTGGAGAAGAAAAAGAACCGGGTAACGCCGATCTAGATCGTCGTAGCAGGGTGGAAGATAGATAAGAACCGGAACCAAGTCTGGGGTTAACCATCCGATATAACTGGTGCGTTCCAGACGTACCGAACTCTCTATACAAGCGTGAGAAGTGATCTCAACTGGGATGTTTACGAACTCTGTGGATGTGGGGGGCACACACCCGGGTTTCCCATCTCTTAACAAACCCGAGCAGTCCTCGAGGACTTCGGTCGGTGAGGGAGTCGAGCGATTCGTTATAGATCCGTTTATATCCTCCCCGTCTGCTGCCATACTAGGCGTTCGCTGACAGGCGGTATGGCTTACAGCGAATAGCAGTGGAAGGATGAAGTAAACAATGAATATTCGACGCTGCATGCGAAAACCAAATCCTTTTTCGACTTCTACATAGTGAATAGCTACCAACGCGAGATCATCGCATTTCTCCAGAGTTTAGCGGACACCCTTGATTAAGCTTTTCTCAATCTCTGCGCATCTATTGTACCGGGCATAACTTCGCTATAGTGAAACCCAGACCTGCTTCCCAATAATAATGTTATCCTCCAAATTGTGTGGGTAACCTGGCGAATTTACGGTACCCAGAACATTAGTAAATCGTAGGGACCGACCCGTGTGTCGGCCCGACGCCCTCATGCAACCTGTTATCCCCAACCTCCCGCAGGTTCCAAACCTGCGGGAGGTTTAACGCGCGTACCTCATAGCGCAAACTGCACCTGAGACCGGAAGCAGAGCTTCCGCACTCCACATAGTGCAGAAGGGATGTAGGCAGACCCTGGTTAGATCAACAATAGGATATTGAGGTTCCAATCGATGTATGACCCGTAAAAAATGGTTCCAACAAACACTAGATTTTACAACGGATGTGTGCAGGATTATGTCACCTTTCCACAGTAGGATGGAGGAGAACCGAGATGTTTAATAGTCACTACCTCCGGCGTCGCCAGAGGGGAATCAGCGGCTCGTCCAAAATGAGCGTACCTACAGGGAAGAGACAGGTCAGCCAGCGACTGGCAGCGTGAAGGTGAACGTGCTCCCCTGATCGGCGCCGAGGCTTTCAGCCCAAATACGCCCTCCATGAGCTTCTGTGAGATGCTTGGCAATCGTCAACCCGATGCCGCTGCCGCCGGCTGTGCGCGAGCGAGAGCTATCCGCACGGTAAAAACGGGTGAAGATTTGGCTTAAGTGTTCAGCCTGGATGCCCACGCCTGTATCGGAGACGGAAATTAGAACCTCGTCTCGCTCTCGCCGGGCGCGGATTGTTA
>DAOUDJ010000187.1:0-6797 GCA_034430795.1 Anaerolineales bacterium
ATAATGTATCCACCAACGTCTGACACAACCTGAGTAATCCGATCAATGGCCACATCTGAATCTTCAACCAATAACTTGATCTCTGCATCTTTTATTACAAGCCGATCCGATGCCATATTTATGTTGATAGACTGATCAGATCCAGTGCGATAGATGATGCCTTCGGATCCGGAACTTACTGCAATTGATTCTGCCGGAGATTCGGGCGGTGGAGCTTCTTCCACTAATGGCGCTAGTAGTTGAGGCGCTCCATCGCTTACATATGACGTGGCAGCAGTCCCACCACATGCAGTAAGTAACAGGAGTACAGTTAGAACAAATATTGATATTCTAAATATGGATTTCATGTTTCCTCCCTATATCCATCTAAAAGGTGCATAACGGTTTCGAGCTGAGGCGCCTGGGCTCGGACACCATCGCCAGCAATTCCAGCATCCCCATCATTCAGATTCATTGGCAAATCGCGACGCAACCCCGGTCGCCTCCAGCGAGACGTTAGGCAGCTTGATGTTGCATTACCCCATCGAAGACAAATGGCATCTCATTGTACGTTCGACCGTCTAAGGTGCGACCATTCTTTTTCTTATGAAACCCTCCCCATTGCTTAAAAAAGAATGGAGTGTTCGTGTCTCGGCACTGGGCATGGATCGATCTAATCCAATCTGGTTCAACGGAACGAGCGCCGGGTCCGGATTCTCCTCCCACAATCACCCAGTTAATTCCATCAAGTGGAAGCCCTAGCAATGGACCTAGAAGAGGCTCGCATGACAGGAAGCGGACTACAGCAGGGACTTTTAATAAATCGAAGACGCGATAAGTTGCTAATTCATCCTCGACGCTAACACCCATCCAGACATTCTTTGGCCAGTGAAGCTGTCTTGAGAGTGAAAGCAGACGATCACTGCGCTTGGTAAGAATCTGAAACGTATGCTGAGGGCAATCGCGCATAGTGTTGAATACCTTCAAGATAAAGTCCAATTCCACATCTTCATGGAACAAATCGCTCATAGAGTTTACGAACACAACCCTGGGCTTAACCCAAGCCCTCGGTTGATCCACTAAGTCATAATGCATAGTTAGCTTGAATTGATTTCGATACCTGTGCACTCCCATCGCTTTAAGTCGTCTAGTCATTCTCTCAGCGTAGCAATTCTTACAGCCTCGACTAACCTTGGTACAACCTGTTACAGGATTCCAAGTTGTTTCAGTCCACTCGATAGAAGATTTAGTCGACATAGAATACCTTTCACTAATATCAATCAACCGTTGTGATAAAGTAAAACCTACCGGTACTTATCGAAGATCTCTTCCACAATTTCTGCCGCAACCGGCTGGTGTGCAGCAAAGATCAAGTAATACACAATTGCGCCCCTACTATTTTTCATGGGCATAGGATTAGGTACGTATGCAAAGCCCGCGTCCGATTTCAATCTCTCCACATATGCGTCCACGACATGTTGGTTGCTTGTCTTTTGCCTAAACTTAAAAAGATTATCACGTGAGTATGCTGCAAGTTCCCAGGAGATATCCCCCCAGTAGGTGTTCATCCTATCGATTTGTTCCTGCTTCGCATTCTTCGGATTTCTGAGAAGTACATTTCGATTCATGTCCATGATTGGGAAATTAATAAATAATTCAATAGTCTTCATCTCGCCAGCGGTTCTTACGACCTCCCAATTAAGGTGCAGACCATAAGGGTCTAGTAAACAGAGACCTCTCCTGTAATCCTCATACCGCACTCTGGGAAACACATCTGAAAGTAGAACTTTATTACAATCATCATTGTAGAAGTGTACATTTTCCGGCTTATATGGACCTTGCTTCCTCGATTTGACCATATGCATCAGGACTTCGATATTCCCTCTATCTAAATCAATCAAGTGGTACTCCGAGAAAGGAGGTTCTACTAACAAAATACTTGTAGGGGATCCCCATACAAGATCGCCAGTCCCCTTAGCTGTATGAACTCCTGAACCAGAGAATCCATCAATATAAACATGCTGAAAGCTTGGTCGGGTTCTAGTACTCAAAATTCTCGAATACGCAGATGCGTACTTCTTGAGAATCTCAAGTTTGATTTCGGTCCACGGCCCTATTTCAATCGATCTAGTGATAGAACGCATCTCTGTCCCCTAATACAGCTATTAAAGCTGCTTGACGGCTCCGGGATGAGCGGCCCGCTTTCAACTTCGATAATACATCAAGCTATGCAAAAACTCGCATGAATCTCGGGTCCGCTCCATCCCGTTGTTAGGCAGAAATCAATCCAGAATCATGAAGCCATCTGCATAAATAATCTCCGATAGCTACGATTGCAGGAATGTGACTCTCCTTATCAACATATTTAACTAATTTTGCACTCACTAAAGTATCGTTAAAGTCTGGATCCGAGTGAGCCGCCTCCTTATCTGCCACCGACTTTACCAATTCCCAAATTGTGATATTTGGAGAGAAGAATGGCTGGTTTATCCATTCACTGGCAGACATCATTTCTCCAGACTTGGCGAAAGTTAATTCAAATGTTGAACTTCCATCAGGTGAGACATGAAGCCTACCAGGCATCATCATTACCATACCGTCAGCCAAAGATGGCATCGTCTCTAATAACTCTGTCCAATGAAGCTTATGAAGCATGAAATTGGGATGGACTCGAGGAAGCAGAGAATCGGTATCACAAAGAAGCTTCCTCAACTCAACTGCTACCCATCGATATGCTTCAATTTCTCCTGATCGGTATAGCTCAACTGCTAGGCATAAAAGCTTATTGCTGGCATTGAAATCTTTTACTGATTTTGACATATTTGGTTTCTGCCTAACACTTTCGAGCTGAGCAGCCTCGCCAAGTGCCTTCAATTCATTTTCGCGCCTCGCGCGAGGTCTGCTCCAGCGAGACGTTAGGCGCATTTCCATCTCGATCAAGATGTCAAGGCGCGACAACTAGTGTCTACCTATTAACCGGGACAAAGATCGATTGATCCGATTGGTAAGCTTTTGGTCCTCCTGTCTCATCTTCTCCCAAATCGGATCATCATCCGGTAACTCTCCCAACCCAGATCCTGGGATAGAGACTTCGCACACATAATCACGAGGAAGGGGGAATAGCCTGGGATGGGATTTTGTCGCCCTCTTATACAGCCAATAGTCACGGTAGTAATCTGAATACTTCCTTCTCATTTCGAATACTTGCTCGGAATTGACCAAACCACTATGAGTGGTCATTCGCATCTCATCTGCAGCAATAGCCAATCCAAGGGATCCTGCCCAAAATACTAACTTGGCATTTGAATTGTCCCAATCAACATCCTTAGGGTGAGAGCCGCTATAGACTCGAATGTTGATGGCCTCACCAAGGAGTTGATGAATGAGAGTGGTATCTAAGAATGTAATCGTGGGGTCTTGAATGTTGAGAGGTTGCCTGACCTTGTCCTTATGCAGCAAATCAGGCCAATTAGGATGCACTCCCTTATTTCGTTCGATAAAGCTCACAGAATGGGGATGGACAAAATGGAAGCCGATTTGATGGTTGGGTGGAGCCCCTTCCCTTGGTGGCTGGTTCCAGAGTTGCGTGCCATCAAACTCGACAAAGAATGATCTGGGAAGATCGGAGTTCCACCAAGACCATCGACCTACCCACCAGATTGCTTCGACGAGTATATCGTTTAGTTCTTTATCCATTGCCGATTCCAGGATCCCGAAATGCGCCTAACGGCTTTGAGCTGAGCGGCCGGGGAAATCCCGACCGCTTCCTTTTCCACTAACTCAATAATACAACTTCATTACCAAATCGCGCAGCATCCCCGGTCCGTTCCAGCGAGAGACTGTGTAAAAAGTCGCGTCGATGCGATAATAGTCTTGGTTTACATATTTCGCCAATGGGAAGGTCTGCATGGACTATATCGAAGGCGCCAACCGCGATCAACGCATCCTGCTCCCCGAATCTCTTGACGAATACATCAGTGGAGAGAACCCGGTGCGGGTGATCGATGCCTTTGTCGATACCCTCGATCTCAAGCAAATGGACTTCAAACACGCGGTTCTCAAGGAAACCGGTCGCCCGCCATATCATCCCTCGGCATTACTCAAGCTCTACGTCTACGGCTATCTGCACCGCATTCGTTCCAGCCGTTTGCTGGAGCAGGAAACCCACCGCAACGTGGAAGTGATCTGGCTGATGGGTAAACTCAAGCCCGATTTCAAAACCATCGCCAATTTCCGCCGTAACAACGGGAAGGCAATCCGTGAAGTGTGCCGTTCTTTCACCGCATTCTGTCGAGATTTGGATCTTTTCGGCGGTGAGATAGTTGCCATCGATGGAAGCAAATTCAAGGCTGTGAACAACTCAGGTCGCAACTACACCGATCGCAAACTCAAGCAGACGATGAAGAATATCGACAAGAAAATTGATCGATATCTTGAAGAGCTGGACGCCAATGATGAGCTCGAACCTGAAGAACGCAAACTCACAAAGGAAGAGCTGCAAGAGAAGATCCGCATTCTCAAGGAACGAATGAAAGACAACCGGGATCTGCAGAAGGAGATCGATGAGAGTGATGAAAGCCAAATTTCACTCACTGATCCGGACAGCAGAAGTATGCCTGTGAGTGGGGGGCGCAGGACATCGGTAGGCTATAACGTGCAGACTTGCGTCGATGAAAAGCATAAGATGATTGTCGATCATGAAGTCACCAACCACGTCAACGATCATGGACTGTTGAGCAAGATGGCGATCCGGGCCAAGGAAGCACTCGGCGTAGAGAAGCTCGATGTACTCGCTGACTTGGGTTATTACGATGGGGCAGAAGTGAAGCGCTGTGTCGAGAACGGGATCACGACCTACATTCCGAAGGCGATTATCTCGGCGAATACTAAACTGGGGCTTTATGGGAAACAGGATTTCGAGTATCTACATGAGGAAGATGCGTATCTCTGTCCAGCGGGAGAACGGTTGACCTATCGGGGAGAGAGATACGAGAAAGGCCGGCTGAGGAAGTTCTACACGACCAGCGCATGCCACGGGTGTTCACAGAAAGAGCAATGTACCCGTAGCAAGCAAACCCGGCGGATCTCACGCTGGGAGTATGAGGACGTGCTGGAGGATATGGAACGGCGTGTCCGGCTGGAACCAAAGAAAACCCGCTCGCGTAAGGCCCTCGCTGAACATCCGTTCGGAACATTGAAATACCACTGGCATCACGGCAATTTCCTGATGAAACGGCTACCGAACGTCCGCACCGAGATGAGCCTATCGATCCTAGCATACAATCTGAAGCGAGCGATCAATGTGCTGGGGGTGAAAACACTGCTCGAAGCCCTGGCCTAACTGGGGCTTCGTTTTTTCTTCTCAACAAGTCGCCAATCCATGGATCCAGTCTTTGAATTTCGCCATCAAGGCACCCAAAATAACCTCTCGGGAGGGGCTTTTGACACGAACTGGCGAATGGTTATACGCCATTCAACTGAACACAAGATAGGTCAATCTCATCGGGAGAAGACGGATATGGAATGATACGATAGCTCAACAAGTCTTCCAGGCCTTCATGCGGTAAGAGTGGCCTGAGGATCAAAACATAATCTCTATTATTTTCTCGATGCAGGCCCACTGTAGGCATATTTGGAAATCTATTATGCAGTTCCGACGACTCTGAGCCTTCCACCAAAATGAATCCCGCCTCGAAATCCCCGATAAAAGGTTCCAGTGCAAGATAGGTATAAGGATATTCAGGCCAGTAAACTGGGAATCCTTCAAATTCAAAGGATATGTATCTCCGTTGTACGTGCTCAAACCATATCGCAACTTGTTCGGAGACAAAGCGTTGATATTGCTCAGTCTTTGCGAAATCCTCAATGATTTGAAACGGAAGAGTTGCATCACTACTTAAATACTTGAGTTCACCCATCGAAGCAGAATGGGAAATTGAAAATTCGCCACCAGCGATGCGAAGAGATAGGCTTGGCCCGCCACATCCTGAAATACAATACTCTGGTGTTGGACTTGCGTTATATCGATCTGCAAGATCTGAAGCCTCTATTGCATCTTTCAAACGAGTGTAGAGACTGCACAATTGTGGCTCAGATAACCATTCCTCAATAAACCAATTCTCTCGCTTGATCAGGGCTTGCCCATCTGTATAGATAACAACAATGGGTTCATGGAGAACGTACGCAAGATCAAGGAAATGGTCTCCAGATGCATCCCCATCTTGATGGCCGAAAACGATGAAGATCTGTTTGGTTGGGACGGATGAAAGTGTTGGAATCAGAAAATTACTAGGGGGAGTTGGCGTAGTTGATGGAGTACGTGTCGGCGTGGGGATGCCTTCGATTGCTTTCTCAGTAGATTGAGCTTGTTCCGTTAACTTCGCGGCTTCCGTATACGCGGGGAAGTGAGTCGCCCTAGCAGTTTTGTAAGCTTGCATGGTTGCAGCTTCAGCGGAAACATTCACTTGAAAAGTTTTTAATTGCTCAATATCAGAAGCACAACCGGGAATAAGGACTCCCAGGCAAATAATCAACAAGAAATGAAAACTACTGAAAACGGGCTTTCTCATCTGAGTAGTTAAGGCCTCCTAACGGTTTTGAGCTGAGCGGCCGGGGCATTACCGACCGCTACTTTTTCTACGCACACATATCATTCAACTTCGCTGCCAAATCGCGCAGCATCCCCGGTCCGTTCCAGCGAATACGTAAGGGAACCTTTACTCCACTTCTTGGCTAAGTTGAGCTTCCATAACCTCGAAACTGTCTTCGAGGTCTGCTCTCAAGTCTTCAATTGCCTGTTCGAAGGCATGTGAAGATGC
>DAOUDJ010000188.1:0-4457 GCA_034430795.1 Anaerolineales bacterium
GTTTAATAGCGTTGATTTCAGTGTTTCGTAACATATTGAGAATCAGTTGATAGAGAGTCTCCTTCCGATGAATGATCAATGTAAAACCAAAGTTCAACTGATTAAAGAACTGGAACAGACCCGCAGCCGCGTGGCTGAACTTTAGCAAACCGAGGAGTAGTTGCTTAAACGGACCCATAATCTTAGTGAGTGGATCAAGGAATTGAATTGTCTTCTTGGCATATCTACTCTGGTTGAGACGCGGGAGATTTCATTTAAGGAGATCTACAAGGGGGTTGTTTATCTCATTCCCCCTTCCTGGCAGTATCCGGAAATCACCTGCGCCTGAATAATTCTTGATGGCCAGGAATTCCGCCCAAAAACTAGCAGAAGAGCGAATGGCAGCAGACAAGCGATATTGTATTACAGGTCGAATTTTTAATAAAGGGTAACATTGTCGGCTGGTTCGAGTTTCGGACCGGCAGATGATCGATCACGCAACATAATAACAACAACCATGGAGGTGGATCATGAAGAGACTCCTTACACCGGCTATCTTCTTTGTTGTAGCATTAGCCGTAGTGAGCATAAGCTGTGAAAAAACAGCTACCGAGGGTGCCGGTAGCCCCGAGCCCGCCACTCCTCGACTTGGACTAATGAAAGGAACCGATGTGATGTTCACCGGCGAAGAAGACCATACAGTTTCGCCGCAACTCGCTGGACAGATGACCTCCGCCTTTCAGAACAATAATCCCTATGATGTCTATGCCTGGTTTTGCAGCAAGAAGAGCCTCGAGATGCTTCTTGCTCAGGAAGGATGTGTAGGTATTCGTATCTATGGGGGGCTCAATAAAGATGGTCAGTTCAGCCCGGTTCTGTATGGAGTGAATGCCAGGGGGGGTGATTTAAGCGGTGGAGGACTGTCTAAAAGTCTGTCCGATTCCACTGGCGTTGGCCCAATGGAAATGTTGGCCCCCTGTCCGCCATGGTGTCCATAACCTGAATGGGATATCTACCCGGTCTCGTTTATGTGAGCTTCCTGGCGGAGTTGCTGCCTCTTGGAGCGGGCATCTACTATTGGGCTAGATCGCCCCCCTCTCTAAGAATACTCACAGGATTACTTCTCTATGGGGCATTAAGCAATATTGCCTTTGTTTTGCTCGCCTTCATGCGAGGCAATAACATGGTGCTATTGCATCTTTATACGCTTGTTTCGTTCTTGTTGATTGTTTTGCTCTTTTCATATTGGCAGCAGCGTAGAACGGCTCGTTATATGCGACTATCTATCCCAGTCTTTTTTATCATAGATATTTTATTGCTGGTGCTGGGCTACGAAAATTTCCAGACAGCAAATAAGTACTCCCTATCAATCCAGGGGATTTTTATCGCATTTATAGCGCTCTATACCCTGTATACCACTTTACGGCAACATATCGATTACCCCGTTCATCGGGACGAGCGATTCTGGGTTTCATTTGGTGCATTCATCAATCATGCGGGCAATGTGCTTGTATATGCTGCTATTCCAATTACTATCACACCTGCCCTATGGCTGACACATGACGTGGTAGTCATTATCGGCAATATCTTCTACTTCGGAGCGTATCTATGTTTGCGCAAATAGATTATCTGTGGGTTTTACTGGGCACCATCGTGATCATGGCGGTCATCCTTACGTTTGCCGTATATGTCGTCATTAGCAGCAAGCGCGAGCTGGCCGAGCGCAAGCGGGCGGAGGAGGCGCTGCGTGAGAGCGAAGGGAAATACCGTGCAATTTTTGAGCAAGCGGCAGACTCAATTGTGCTCGTTGACTCAGAGACCGGTGAACTGATTGAGTTCAACGACAGAATCCACGAGAACCTGGGCTATACCCGCGAGGAATTCGAAAAGCTCAAGATCCCTGACTTTGAGGTTATCGAGTCGGTCGAGGAAGTTGCGAAACACATCGAGAAAATCATTAAGAAGGGGTTCGATGCCTTTGAAACGAAACACAGGACCAAGGATGGTGAGATACGGGATATTCTTGTAAACAGCAGAGCTATCTCCATTCACGGGAAAGACTTTGTTATGAGCATATGGCGGGACATCACCGAGCGCAGGCAGGCGGAGGAGGCGCTGCGGGGGAGTGAGGGAAAATACCGGTCTTTGGTAGAATCTACTGATGATGCCGTGTATCTGATTAGTCGAAATATGCGCTATGAGTTTGCCAACGGCAAGTATTTATCAAGGTTGGGCTTATCGTTAGCAGAACTCGTCGGGCAAGAATACGGGAAACTTCATCCTTGGGATACGAATGATGAGTTTGCAGAAAAGGTAGACCAGGTGATCAAGTCTGGTAAGCCGATGGTTTACGAGCATCTGAGCCACCGGGATAATAAATACTTCATGCGCACGTTGAGCCCGGTGATTGGTGAAAAACCAGGAGAAATAAAGGCCATAACCGTAACCTCTAAAGACATCACCGAGCGCAAGCAGGCGGAGAAGGAATTGAGTGAATCCCGCGAGCAACTGCGCAGTCTGTCTGCTCACCTGCAATCGGTAAGGGAAGAAAGCCAGAAGCTGCTCGCCCGTGAGATCCACGATGAGTTGGGGCAGGACTTGACGGCACTGAAAATGGACCTGTCATGGATGAAAGGCAGACTGCGTCCGGATCAGAAATTGCTCCAGGAGAAGGGCGCCGCTATGACCAAACTGTCTGATGCCATGATTCAGACCGTGAAAAGGATAACTGCCAGGTTGCGGCCGACACTGCTGGATGACCTGGGCGTGGTAGCGGCCCTCGAGTGGGAGTCGGGAGAGTTCGCAGAGCGAACGGGGATCGGGTGCGATTTGACGGTTGAGCCTGAGGGTCTCGATCTCGATCCGGACCGGGTTACGACTGTGTACCGCATCTTCCAGGAGGCTCTCACGAACGTCGCTCGCCACGCGCAGGCCACGAATGTTAAGATAAGTATTAAGATACATGCTGGCACGTTAGAAATGGAAATCAGGGACAACGGCATCGGCATAACTGAGGAACAGGTTGCCAGTCCACGGTCATTTGGGCTCATCGGCATCCGCGAAAGGGTCCTGCAATGGGACGGTGAAGCCATAATTGAAGGTAGAAAAGGGAAGGGCACCACCTTAGCTGTAACGATTCCACTGGACAATGGGGGAGGGCCGAAATGATCAGAGTCCTTCTCGCGGATGACCACCCGCTTTTTCGCGAAGGGGTTAAACAGAGCCTGGCCGAAACCTCCGACATCGTCGTGGCAGATGAGGCCAGCGACGGAAGGGAAGTCCTGGTCAAGCTAGGTCAGGCTCAATATGATGTGATATTATTGGATATCGCCATGCCTGGTAATAGTGGCGTGGAAGTACTGAAGCATATTAAAAGCATTATGCCGGATCAGGCCGTTCTCATATTAAGTATGTATTCTGAAAAGCAGTATGCCCTCCGGGTTCTGCGATCAGGTGCATCGGGTTACCTCACAAAGGAGAGCACACCCGATCGGCTGGGAATGGCTATAAGGAAAGTGGTGGCGGGGGGCAAGTATATCAGCCCTGAATTGGGTGAAGAATTAGCACTTCGGGTAGGCACGGGATTCAAGGTCCCGCGCCATGAGAGGCTGTCAGATCGCGAACACCAGGTCCTGGTTATGATTACCTCTGGCAAAACTACTGGGGAGATTGCAGATGATCTCTCCCTCAGCGCGAAGACCATCAGCACTTACCGGGCCCGGCTATTGGAGAAAATGAATATGAAGACCGAAGCGGAATTGACCCACTATGCCATTCAACACGAACTCGTGAAAGAAGGTATTAAGCCGCCCCCCTCTTCCTCTAACACTCTAACTCTCTTCTAACTCTCACTTTCTTGTAGGATAATACCTACAGCCTTGTAGTCCGGAGACTACAAGATTTTCAGCCTGATCGTACAACAAAATCAGCCAAACGCTATATGCTTTTGTCCTCGTATTCCGTAAAGTATACATAAATCGGCATACTGGACCCCAACAACACAGTTTAGAGTGGAAATGAAAGTTTTTATCGCTGACGACTCTCAGGTTATACGGGAGCGGCTGAGTGCCCTTCTCTCGGATATTGAAGGAATTGAGGTCATCGGGGAAGCGAAGGACGGGCTTGAAGGCCGTGACGCTATCCTGGAGCAGAAACCTGATGTCGTGATCGTGGATCTCAGGATGCCCTGGCAGAATGGTCTGGACATGTTGCGCGATATCAAAGAAAGTAATCCTGATATCAAGGTTATAATTCTGACCAATTATCCCTACCCCCAGTACCGGCGGAGATGCATGGAAGAGGGGGCGGACTACTTTTTTAACAAGTCGAGTGAGTTTGAGAAAGTACCAGAAGTTCTGGCAAAGTTGATCAGCGCTAAGAAAAACGTAAAATGAAAACCACATTCGGGACATGCTTGCTTCACCAACCAAACTTACCTCTCCAGGTCCGTTTTGGTTAGCAATCACCAATAAGAAAGC
>DAOUDJ010000189.1:0-6929 GCA_034430795.1 Anaerolineales bacterium
TAGGCAGAAGCTGCTTAAAAAGGGCGCGGAGCGGCGCCCAGGGAATATGCATCGGCCGGACACAAGCATGGGCCGTCCCTCTCAATTCGTGAGTGAGAGGCATCTGGCCTGTCTATACGCCATCCACGAAGAGATCCAAGCGGCAAGGTCAGTCGAAGATATCTGCGGCATTGTCGTTGACCAGCTCGTCGGCGCAATGCAGTTCCCGGAGATAGCATTGCCGGTGATCTCTTTGAATGGGGTTAGTCCCGCGCCGGATGGTCATCCCCAGGTCCTGACCCATGGCTTGTATGCGGAGATATGTGCAGAAGGCGAGGTGTACGGGGAGCTATGGGTCTATTACACAGAGGAGCGACCTTTCATCTTTCCAGAAGAGCAGAAGCTCATCGATCACGTCGCGGAGATCATCGGCTACTGGATTGAGAATGCCAATGATGGGACGAAACTGCCTGAGAGCGAGCAAAAATACCGCATGCTCGTTGAAAACATACCCCAGCGTATATTTATTAAGGATGAAAATCTTTCCTACATCTCTTTCAACGATCATTTTGTCCGGGACCTGGGGATCGACGCGGATGATCTTTTTGGGAAGTCAGATTTCGACCTTTTGCCAACCGATCTGGCTAAAAAGCATCATGCAGCTGACCAAGAAGTGCTCACAACTGGACGGACGATCGAGGTTGAGGATAGATATGTGCGCGATGGCCGAGCCGTGTGGGAGCGAACGATCAAGCTACCCGTCAGGGACGAGACTGGCGTTATCTGCGGGGTCATGGGCATGTATTGGGACATCTCCCAGCGCAGACGGGCAGAGCAAGCGCTTCAGGAGAGCGAAAGGAAACTGAGAGCCGTCAACGACTCAACCAGGGATGCCATCATCCTGATGGATCCAGATGGCAACGTCGCCGCATGGAATCGAGCTTCTGAAGTTTTGTTTGGCTATGCGAGCGCAGATGCCCTGGGCAAGCATTTACACTCCCTCATTGTCCCAGAGCGCTTCCGCGAAGCATATAGGATCGGATTTGAAAAGTTTAAAACATCAGGTCATGGAGCTGCGATTAACACGACCACTGAATTGCAGGGCATGAAAAAGGACGGAACTGAATTCCCCATAGAGCTGTCCCTTTCGGCGGTCGAACTTGATGGCGACTGGAGTGCTGTCGGGATTATCAGAGACATCACTGCCCGCCAACGGGCAGAGGAGGAAATTCGGCAGCAAGCACACGATCTTGGCGAGCGGGTTAAGGAATTGAATTGCCTGTACGGTATATCTCGCCTCATTGCGGCACCAGATTCCCAGCTGGAGAAAATCCTTGAGGGAACGGTCGATCTCCTTCCCATTGCCTGGCAGTACCCGGAAGTCACCTGCGCACAACTCACCTTTGAGGATCAAGTATTCAGAACAGAAAACTTCAAACACACTGCCTGGACGCAATCTGCCGACATCGTTGTGCATGGCGAGAAAGTTGGCGCGCTTGATGTTTGTTACCTGGAAGAAAAACCTGAAGAGGCTGAGGGTCCCTTCCTGGCAGAAGAAAGAGACTTGATTAGCGTTGTCGCCGAGCGGATGGGAAGAATCATCGAGACCAAGCAAGCAGAGGAAAAATTAATAAAGAATCAATATTACCTAACCAAAGCTCAGGAAATTGGCATCATCGGGACATGGGAACTGGATATTCAGAAGGACATCCTGAGATGGACAGATGAAAATTATAAAATCTTTGGTGTGCCACTGGGAACAGAAATGAACACTGAGCTTTTCCAGAAATGCATCCATCCGGATGATAAAGATTACGTTAATGAAAAATGGAGCGCAGGGCTTAATCATGAGCCCTTTGATACGGAACACCGCATCATCGTTAATGATGAGGTCAAATGGGTAAGAGAAAAAGCCAATATTGAGTTTGATGCAGAAGGTAACCCTATCCTGGCTATTGGTTTCACCCAGGATATCACCGAGCGCAAGCGTTCTGAGAACGAATTGGCGGAGGCCTTGAAGGTCGAGCGCAGGCAAGCAGTACAAATGGCGAACGAACTCGACCTGGCCTCGAAGATACAGTCCACACTGATGGAGTCATCTACGATCGCGATGGATGGTTTGGAGATGACGGCGAGTTGGGTTCCAGCAAATGAGATGTCAGGGGATTTCTATAGCCTGCAACCTCTCGACGATCACCGCTTGGGAATGTGGGTTGGCGATGTCTCGGCCAAAGGAGTTCCGGCCGGTCTGCTCATGGTTATGATTAACGCCTACCTGCATGCAGAGATGCTCACCGCATTCGCTCCTGGCAATGTCTTGAGCCAGCTCGGCCTGGATATGAATGAATTACTCTCTGAGGCAGAGCAATTTACGACCTTGTTCTTAGGCGTGCTGGATACGACCAACGGTCTTCTCACATATAGCGATGCGGGTCATGGGCAAGCGCTTGTATTTCGCAGTGCAACAGCAGAGATCGAGAAGCTCTGCGCCACCGCACCCCCCTTGGGTGTTGAGGAGCAGCTCTTGGCCGGTCAAAAAGAGATTCACCTCCAACCATTGGATGTCCTTCTGATCTACTCTGATGGCATCCCTGAAGCCGCTTCAACCTCCGGGGAGTTTTTCGGAGAAGGACGCCTGCTGGCAGTGGTGAAAAAGAATGGCCGCAAATCGCCGGTCGAACTTCGAGAGGCCATCCTCTCGGCTGTGGCTGAATTCAGCCCGGGTGCAACGCTGATGGACGACCAGACTCTTCTTGTCATCAAACGATCGGAGAACCTATGACGGGGATCTTAGATAGCCAGGCTCAAAAAACTGATTCCCCGGTTCAGGAATGGACTCGGGAGCTCACAGGCCATACAGGAGTCTTAAAACCCCTGAACGATTGGGTGGTGATGATTTGCAGCGAGGTGGAGGCGATATCGGATCTGAGCCAATTCGCATTCGACTGTCAATTGGGGATCTCAGAACTGATGACGAACATTATCAAATACGCGTACGATGGTAAGCGCGGTCCGATCGTCCTTCGGGTTCGAGAATATTGGAATCGAATGGAATTCGAGATTCATGATGAAGGACTCCCCTTTGATGTGGGGACGGCCAAGCTGGAGGGTCTTCCGGCTGTGCGTGAGTATAAATATGGACTTCTCATCACGCGCAAGGTGATGGATGACGTCATGTACAGTCGCACATCCGGTGGGGAAAATCGCTGGCTGCTTGTGAAGAAATTTCAAAGTGCGTGATGATTGAGGCATTTGGAGTATTTACACCCTGGAGTTGAAAGACTTATGACGACGCGTGGATGGGAAGTGTCGGAACGTATTGACGAGAGCCATACCTGGCACGGAATGGGATCGCCGCTCGAGTTGGCTGGTTTTCGTCTGCTGGCGTTGGCCACCATGTTCTTCGGCATCCGCTATCTGCACTGGCGCTATACGGCATCGCTGAACTATAGTGCGCTCTGGTTCGCCATCCCCATGATCCTAGCTGAGAGCTTCAGCTTCGTGAGCGCCGGATTGTTTGCTTTAAACCTGTGGAGGCTTCGAAAGAGGACTGTATTGCGGCTCTCTTCTACGTACACCGTCGACGTATATATCACGGTTTACAATGAACCTCCCGCGATCGTTAGAAGGACCGCTGAGGCTGCGATCAAGATCAACTATCCACATCGCACCTATATCCTCGATGACGGACGCTCCCCCACGATCAAGGCCTTAGCCGACGAATTGGGAGCATACTACATCAGCAGAGAGGATAACCGCCACGCAAAGGCCGGCAACCTGAACAATGCCCTCCGCTTGACGACCGGAGATCTCATCTTGTATTTAGACGCCGATCAAATTCCCAAGCCCCAGATCCTGGATCGTGTGCTCGGATACTTCGAAGATGACCGCGTAGCGTTTGTGCAGACACCGCAAGACTTCTACAATGTCCCCGCGGGTGACCCCTTCGGCAACGACGCCAAGCTCTTCTACGGCCCGATCCAGCAGGGGAAGGATGGCTGGGGAGCAGCGTTTCTCTGCGGCACGAACGTTGTGCTCCGGCGGGAAGCGCTCATTCAATTGGGCTTGGTCTACTATGTACGGGACATGCGCAAGGAGCTGGCGAATACCCTTCAACAGGCTGCCAGAGCTGCCAGGGACGCTGCCAAAATGTTGAAAGGGCATGCAGAACTTGAGGCCATGATTCCATCGTTACAGGTCATGCACCTGGTGCAGGCCACGATCCGCAAGGGTCAGGCTGAGCTTCGGCGCGGGCTTAATCTGGATGAAGTGATTTCCATCGTCACAGATGCAGGTGACGGGTTAAAAAAGTTGGAAACGCAATTGGATCAAACCCGGAGCGATTTCCTGGAAATCACCGGCGATCTGCAAGGGCTGGAGGCGCAACCGCTGGAGCAAATGGAGGCAACGCCGGCTCAAGGCGCACGGAAACGCATTGAGGGTAATCTACTTCCAGTGATCAAGCTTCAAGAAAGCGTTGTAAAGGAGGTGCGGGAAGCCGCGGAGAGAGTGCAGCGCGCGGTTGCTATCGAGGAGACACCCATGGCAACCATCAGTGTCACTGAGGATCTGGCAACCTCTATCCGTTTGCATGCTCTTGGCTGGAAATCGATCTATCATGGCGAGGTGCTTGCACAAGGGCTTGCCACAGAGGATCTGGGGTCGACTCTTTTGCAGAGGCTGCGCTGGGCGCAGGGCACGATCCAGGTGATGTTCAGAGATAATCCGCTCTTCAAGCCGGGGCTCAGCCTGGGCCAGCGGCTGCAATATTCCACCACCATGTTCAGTTATTTCTACGGATTCGCAGCCCTGATCTACCTGGTCTCGCCAAGCGTCTACCTCTTCACGGGTGTTTCACCGGTTAACGCTTATTCGGCTGACTTTTTCCAGAGGCTATTGCCGTATCTGCTCTTGAATCAATTTATGTTCATCTATGCGACAAGGGGGTTGTCCACCTGGCGCGGTCAGCAATATCAGGTTTCCTTATTCCCGATCTGGTTGAACGCCTTTTTCAGCGTGATCCGGGAGAAGAAATTGGGGTTTAAAGTGACGCCGAAGACGCGTCAAGGCGGGATCTACCTTCATTTAATCAAACCCCAACTGGCCATATCCCTCGCAACCATTGCGGGCATCCTTTTTGGGATCATAGCGTTGTGGAATGGTTCGTCCAGGGATACAACCTCGGTTATAGTAAATATCATCTGGGGGTCGTATAACCTATGGATGTTGAGCGCCATCATTCGCGGGGCGGTCTGGAAACCAGCCAGGAAAAACACAGGAGAACTCGGTGGAGAAACTCTGGCCGGGTTTTCAACGAACGGATGGTTGGGAGGTTCTTCTCATGCAAATCTCAGTAATAAGTTCGTCTGGAACCAAATCAATATTACGCGTGAACGGGGTCCTCAACGCACACACAGCCCCTTCGTTGAAGGAGCAGATTACGGCTCAGGTTAGTGAAGGTGTAATTCAGTTGGTAATCGACCTGACGCAGGTTGATTTTATCGACAGTTCCGGCCTGGCCGTACTCGTATCTGGGATGAAGAAAGCGCGTGCTAAAGGGGGTAACCTGAAATTGGCGGGGGTGCAGTCGAACGTCATCCGGGTGTTTGAACTTACGCTGCTGGATAAGGTTTTTACATTCTTTCCAGATGAGCAGTCGGCCTCGGCCAGCTTTTCAGCCTAATCCGTTCCCTCCTGCGTGGTGCCGCTAATCCGCCAACCGAGCAGGTGCGAGAGGGATCACAAATGGGTGCTGGTTGGTTGAAAACGCCCTGTCATATAAATTCTACTGTGTAGCGTTTTCCGTCCGGTCGAGATTAACCCACCTGATGATCCATGCCCCTGAAAAAAAGATCGGACAACACGTCTTGAAGGGCGCAGCTTCTCTGTCCTTAACGGGTTAGTCGAGGAAATCCTCCCCCCACCACCTGAGATCGAAGTGCCCGCGAGGGCGCTTGCTTCTTTAAAGAAACAGCGTTGATACGCGCATTCGATGATTCTGCTGATGGACCGGGGCTAACAGATCCTGAAGGTCTGTGTGAATGACAAATCTTTGTGATTACGAAACCCATCCGCTTCAATCCCATTAAAACCTTGTGCGGGGATACACGTGGATTATTGTCCTGGTCGAGTTATCGCCAACGATGGAAACAACGGGGGAGGAATGGGTATTGTGTACGTAGAGGGAAATTCGGCTACGGACAATGGGAAGCGGGGAAATATCGTTAGGCATTCTACGCAACAGAAAGCTGCTTTATTAACTGTCAAAAATATTGCACGAATTAGAGAATATTAGTACAGTGAGAAAAAGATCATCGGTCGATTGCCCTCCGTATTTGTAATAAATACAGGTACAACCTGAGGAGTTCGGCATGAGCAAGAAAAATAAGTTAAAAGCAGAACTCATCCTGGAAGTGGCCCAACTGCAGGAAAGGGTTGCAGAGCTTGAAACTGCGGATGCTGAGCAGAAACAAGCCCTGGAGATTTTATCCGATAGCGAGCGTCGATTTAAAACCATCTTCACCGATGCTGCTATCGGAATAGATATTGTTGACGCCGAGGGGAGCCCGATATTGGCCAATCGAGCCCTTCTAGAGATGCTGGGATATTCAGAGGATGAACTCCGAAGCATGGTCTTCACTGACTACACACACCCCGACGACATCGAAGAGAGCCTGCGGCTGGTCCAGGAAGTGCGGGAGGGAAAACGGGACCACTTTACGATGGAGAAGCGTTACATCCGGAAGGATGGCGCCGTGATTTGGGGACACACGTCGGTATCTGGCTTGCGTGACGCGAGGGGTAATTTTCAATATTTTATCGCTATGGTTGATGACATCACCGAGCGCAAGCAGGCAGAGGAGGCGCTGCGGGAAAACGAGGAGAAATATCAAAACATATTCGAGTCGGCTAATGAGGCTATTTTTATTATAGATATTGATGGAAATATT
>DAOUDJ010000190.1:0-4289 GCA_034430795.1 Anaerolineales bacterium
GGACCAGTGGGAAATCGGCAACCAGATGGGCGTGCTGAGGGAGGACTATATCGAGACGATCGAGTGGATGGCCGAGGAGTTGCAGGAAGAATTGGGCACCTCCGAAAACATCATCCCGATCGACAAGACAGATTGCGAAGTCGTCTACTCGATCAACCCGCGTGAGGTAAAGTACGACCCTCGCTCGATCTCCGACGCGGCCAAGATATTCCACACTGCCGGCGAGAACTGGACCATGCCCAGCGAGGGTTGGGACATGACCAACTTCGGGCTCTTCTCCGGCGACGACGACCTGGGCGGTTCCGTGGCCCAGCGGCTTTACGAGAAGGTTATCGAGCTGCGCGGCCGGCGGCTGGTTATCTCGGAGTGCGGCCACGGGTATCGATCCACGCGGTGCGAAGGCCCCAACTGGGCCAAGTTCGACGTGCCTTTCGAGATGGAGAGCTCGGTCACCACCATGCTCCGCTACATCAAAGAGGGCCGGATCAAGGTCGATAAGACGCGAAACACCAAATCGGTTACATTCCATGACTCGTGCAACAATGCCCGCAGTTGCGGTTTGTTTGAAGAGCCCCGGGAGCTGCTGCGTTTGGTCTGCACGGATTTCCGCGAGATGTATCCGAACCGTGTAGAAAACTACTGTTGCACGGGCGGCGGCGGGGCCATGTCGATGTCGGAGTACACGCCGCAACGTCTCAAGTCGGGCGTCGTCAAGGCGAATCAACTCAAGGCCACCGGTGCCGAGGTCGTCGTCACCTCCTGTCACAACTGCGTCGACGGGTTGACCGACGTGATCCGCCACTACAAGCTCGACATGGAGGTCACGCAACTGGTCAATCTGGTGGCCAACGCCTTGGTGATCGAGAAGTAGGGCGTGTCGAGACGCACCCTACTTGCTTCAGGGAAGTGGCTCCTGGCGCACGGCTTTCTGGTTGTACCCGTTTTGGTGTAAGATCAGATGGACGCGGGTGGCCCCGCGGAAGACCGAAGCAGGAGCAGGAGTAAAACTCTCCGAAGGCCTCTCGATATACCCCAGTTGCCACTATATACCCCAGATTTGGTGGCTGTCACCTTTCCTCTCCGACGGGCCCATGGGAGCGTCAAGCCCCAGGGTGGAAGAAACCGATGGCCGTGAGGCTTCCCCCGGACCGATCGGGGCCATCCCCGGACCAACTGGAGCCGTCCCCGGACGATTCGAGGGCTTCTACGGCTCGCCCGGGGGTTCCCCGGACCAATCGGAGCCGTCCACGGACGATTCGAGGGCGTCCACGGCTTGCCCGTGGGCGGCAAGGGGCGGCTTGGGGGCTTCCCCGGGCGATTCGGGGGCGTGTCCGGACCAATCGGTGGCTTCCCCGGTTGATCCGGGGGCGTCCCCTGACGAACCGGGGAAGGGCACTACAGTTGGGCAGCGGGTCACTTCGAACTGTGATTTCAGACTGTCCCATCACCACGGGTTCTCGGCGTCTTGATTTCCAAGAGATGGGAAAACCCCGATTTTCTACGCCCGGAAAGTCGGCCGAGACATGGCACGATCAGACGCCCGCCGAGAAACGAACCTTATCTGGCACCGACCGCGCAACCCCATCGGACGGTTGTGGTTGACAATCTAGTGCAGGTGGAGAATCGCTCCCCATCAGCCAGCTTGCGGGGAGGACCGGGAGGGGGGGGATAGAATGTCTCCTTTTCCTCCTCCTCTTACCTCACCTGCGAGTAACGGTCACAACGTCTGATCGCAACCTCGTTTCTGGCCATGCGCCCAAGATATCGGCTACGTGTAAGGTATCGGGATCGATCGGATCGGCAACCGCAAGTATCTCATACACCCTTCCTGCGTCCAAGTCCTCACGCCCTACCAGGATTGTTCCAGTCCAGGTGCCATCAGGCTTTACCGGGATTGGCTGCGACACAATGAACAAGGAGGAACGACGCTCCCGGATAACCAGCCACACAGTCTTCGTCTTTCTGGGATTGGAGCACGTTCCTACAAACACGGTCTCATCCCCTATCATCCCCCCTGTAGGCTCTGTAATAGTCAGAACACCTGTGGCTTCCCCGGGCGGCATGCTGATCTTCCCATCATCTTTAGGTAGCGGTTTTCCACCAACGAGTTCATTCGCCATCTCGAGTGCTCGCTTGCCTGTTTGCTGTACGCGCTCCTCCTTCTCCTGTAAGGCCTTAATTACTTCAAGTACCTTTTGTTCCAATCTATCCCTATTTATGGAGATTAAAATCCCACAACATAGATTTAATAAGAGCGCCACAAAAAAGACGAACCAAATCAACGAATGAATTTTCCCAAAGTGGTCGCCCAAGAATAACTTTGGAGTTTTTTTCTCCGTTGTGCCCTCACTCCCACCTCCGCCCCCAGAGGGAGGGCGGATTGGTGCTTGGACAATTCTAAAGTATCCCAGCAGTACGGTACATATGACGACAATTGCCGACGATACGCGAAAGCATACGGACAACATAACCAGATTCCTATGCAAGACCTACAAAGCCGCTGACAGCCAGCCGAGCTACAACAAGTCGCTCCAGTGGAGGTCGGGATCACAAGTGAAGTTGGTGATGGCGAGTTGGACTCACCCCAACACAAACCTTCAACTGGCTGTGTCCCGCGAAGGATCGTTGTAGGGCCTAAAGCCGCGTTATAATACTCATCACTGAGTATTACTACCTAGACGGACCTTCGTGACTCGGATCGTTTGGGACCTTGCTCGGCTCGTAGGCTCTGCATGGTGGGCGGAGCCTACCTCTAGAGTCCTGTTCTGTGATCTGACGATTACCTTAATCAGGAAGGATTGGCCGTAGTGCCTGCCTGGTTCGCCCAGGTTGCCAGTTGCGAAGAATTCAGCAACGCCATCGTCGTTTGGATCAGTTAGATCAGCAGGCGGTTGAATCCACCAGCGCCCATCGTTGACTGGCTTAATGATGGGATATAGGATCTCGTCCTTCTGGGGGCTATTGATTGTTCCGGCTATCCCGAACCTCTGAACTGTGGCTACCGCTTTGCCATTCTCAGGAGAAGTTATCTTCACCCTGGAATTCTGGGCCGGCGCTGTCTGTCCGAACAAACCGATGATTGTCAGCACAACAGGCAAGACATTCGTGTTCATTGCAGTGCTCCCCAATGCCGCACGCGAGCGGCGGTTCAAGGTAAAAAAAAACCGTTCATGGATCTCATACGGTTTCCAGTTTGAAATAGCGCGTCCATTTTGAGAAAATGAGCGTGTTTTCCCGAAAGGTAAACACGCGACGGAGCGCTATTTCAGGCTGTTATTGGTATCAGAACCATTGCAAAATAGATGCAAACGCTGCACTTTACGGAAGATCCATAACCTCAGGCGATTCTACCCGGACGCTGCAACCTCTGCAATGGGCTACCCCTCATTTCTCGCAACCCTTATAGAAAAGGGCGGCCGGCTGGCACTGGAATTGCCAGTGCTTAAGTGGTATTTGGTCAGAATAGAATTACAACGGTTTCCGGTTCGCTAGCAATTTCCCGCTCTGCCATATCGAGGGCCTTTCGGTAAGCAGACCAGTGGGGCTCGCTAAAGCTCGACCCACCCTACTCGATCTCCGGCAACGCTTGCAGGAACGTTTGGCAGCGGGATTCGGTTTCGGACATGAGGAGTTCAACCCGCTGGGCGAAGTAGCGCAGGTCGGCCTCGGAGATGTGGTACTTCGGGTCGTAGCGGGCGCCGATGTAAGCGCGATCGAAGTTCTTGAAACGCTCTTCGGCCTCTTGGGTTTCGCGCGGAAAGAAGTCCGGCAGGTCGGCAATGACGTCCTGGATCGTTTTGTCGTGCCAATCGAGAAAGTGGTTATACGGCGTGTAGTTCGTATGGACGAGCAGCAGAGCTTTGTAGGCTGACTCAGCCGCTTGCTGGAGATTGAACGCGGCATCGGCCAACCAGTCTTTCTCAAGCCCTATCTCGAAGAACGTATAGAAATGTCTCGCCTTCTCAAACCAATGGTCAAAATGCTCCTGGGCCGCTTCCCTTCGCTCCTCGGGCGTTAGCTTCTCGCGGATCTTCGGCTTGAAGACGCCCGAATCGTACAGCGCGACGCCCTCGACAAACACATCGTTGAAGAAGTAGTGCTTTCTGCCCAGATGCTTGACGAGATACCAGCGGTCGTTGACGATCACCCGGGGATAGGCCGAGAGGTCGAGGGCCTCAAGGCGTTTATCCACCTTGCCCCAGAGGTGGCCATTATTCACTGTGTCCTTTTCGGTGGTGACGACGAGGATGTCATAGTCGGAGGCCGCGCCCGATTTCCGATCCGGGGCG
>DAOUDJ010000191.1:0-4911 GCA_034430795.1 Anaerolineales bacterium
ACTGTGCAGGATCACGTCCAGGTCACCGTCGCCGTCCAGATCGGCCAGGTCGGTTGTATTATGGAATGTCCCTAAATTATCCGTCATCACCAACCAGACGTAGTATGAAAACAGGCCCAGTCCCACCAATCCCAAGACCGCCAAGATTCCAAGCAGTTTGGCGACGTATGATTTTGCCCAAGACACCCTTTCTGTCTGCACACCGCTCCTCCCTCTAAGAAGACTTGTCGTTTCCTGAAAACCTCTATCCCTTGTATTGTGGTCCGCCGGCTAACGGTTGGGTTGAGCCGCCGGGCGGATGCGGGAAACCCCCTTCGCCAGCCGAGCAACACCAAAGCACGTGGAAATATCAAAAAGCGCCGAGATTCGCTCGGTCGGCTCCAACCCGTGGTTGGGCAGATTTCCGAAATGCTCACCGGTGAGCAGCCACAGTCCAATCCGGAGGGGCTGTCGTGTTCCAGTATTGGCAAGTCATCATCTCTGGCGCGGACTTCTTCCCGCCGCAAGCGCCAGCACCTCCAGTATCAGCGCGCTGGCTGCCAACCCGATGTAGAGCCAGACACCCCATAACGCCCAAAACAGTTTCGGATACCTGGATATACCTATCAGCAACCCTATGCCAGAAGCCAAGCCCCACGCCGCTACTTGGAACATCTGCCGGCGCCGGTGGCCTCCACCCAGGATCAAGAGCAGTGTACTGAAAAAGGGCAGCATGAGTAGAAATAGGACCAAGCTGAAAAGGAACACGCGAGTCCATTCTGTAAAACCCGTAGCACTCATTACAAGCCCCACACTCGCGTTGATGAACCCGCCGACCATCATGGAAAAAATCCATATCCCCGACATCGGGATCCCACAAAAATCACCTTCCAGCCGGATGTTAGGGGTGGAACACGGGTATTCCGAAGGCACATTGATGCGATCGAAAGTCCAGGGTCCCATAATTGCCACCAGCAGCAACACCAGTATGATCACTCGCCAAACACGCTTATGCTTGTTAATCCACGACATGCTTAGCCTCCTCTATGTTACAACGCTCGTTTCCTGGACCGACTTTGTATTATCTTACGTCTCAATCTGCCGACTATTATTAGACGGCGTATGGCCTGAAGGCAAACCACTCCCTGATGGACACTCATTGCCAGGGAGATTGGGATTTCGCCTTCTCTAGCGCGTCATTGCAAGGCCAACTCGGCTCGGGTGGCTCGCCCACAGCATCGTGAATCCGAATGGAAATGTCATGCCACCCAAATCCTGGTTGATGAACGTACCCTAAGCGGTAATAATCGTCTCCTCCTTCGTAGCACCAAGTTTGATCCCTGAAAATCATCGGCTGAGGGATACGCCACAGATAAAACGGCATGAGGTTGGCTAGCCTGGATGGATAATGACCCTGGCGTTCATAATACCTATGTATCGCTCGCTCGATCTTTTCAGCGCGTGCCTCGGTCGAGAATGTCGGTGACAGTCTCCAGCCCAGATTAGACGCATAAGAGATAGTTAACGTCACCATTAATACAAAGCCCAATGCCGCCAGCCTGCGCCAACCTGTTACCGCCCACGCCAACAACATAGCGGCTGCAGTCGCTACTATGAACAGAATAATGGGTATCACTGAAAGGCTATCCTCTGCTCTGACCCACACGGTCTCGGTCACGATTTGGTCACCGATGACCAGGAGCAAGAGCACGGCCACCGCAAGACGGATCACAGTTGCCAGCCAGTTCGAGGGCCGAGCGTTAGCTATGCTTGTGTAAACCAAACGCGCCACCAGAACAACAGCCACTATCGGCCACACAAACAAGTTCCCTATGAGAATAGAGTCATAGAGCCATTTCGGTCTATTCATCAGCATGAGATAGGGATTAAGGGTCCAACCACAGACCATAAGCAGCAAGAGAAGCAAGGCCAGGTAGGCCAGCCAGCGCCGCCTTCCCCGCCACTCCCAGGTTTGCCAAGCAAGGGCCGTAATCACACTAATGAGAACAAACAGAGGATCCCCCGCCACTTTCCACCAATAGACCATCAACGTCACAACCACAAATGTGGTGGAAAACGTCATCCAGATCGTTTCTCTTGACCAGAGATCGGGCGTCGCACCAAGGTGAATAAAAAGTGCAACCAGCGTTCCAACCAAAGCGGGCTGCAAGAACTCTCCGACCTCGTACATTTCCCACCGGAGAATCAGAAACTGCGTACCGTACAATAGAACCAATACGGAAAAGAGAAAGAACAACCATCGGCGGGCGAGTTTTTCATCCGCTTGCCGGGCACGAACGTACATGCCTGCCAACACGAGTAGAGCGGCTGGTGCGAGTCCTGCAACAGAAAACCCTAGGAACATGTTGTCTCCTACCGCGGATAAACCGCAATTCGAGAAGGTAAGACCAGCAGTAGTTTCAATTGTAAAGTCTCATGCTTGGACGGTCCTCTGGAAGGCCGGTTAACGGTATCGAGCTAATCTGCGCCGCTCGGTCCTCCGCATGCTCTCCAAGATTCTCAGACCAGACCCATCGTCTGCTTTTCGACCAGCCCGCGGTGTCGGCTGGAGTGAGAGGCTAGGCGGCACTTTTATTGAGTCCTCGCCCCGCCGACCAAAAAGCAATCAGAAAGAGTATCGCGAATACCACATCTACAACGGCAATTGGAATCCAATAATTAAACCCAAATAGAAACAACCATATAGGATTGAATGGCGCGCTGACTTTAGCGAAGAACGACGGGATCATCACTGGGCGATATCGCACTGGATCACTTGCCAGGACAATATATAAGATCTGCCAGCATACATATTGAAAGACAAACACATAGAAAAACAAACCCATGCTGGCGAAATCAGGCAGTATTACCGCACCATTGGCAATTGTGTCATAGGCCAGGGGAAGTACCGGAAGTAAGCCAAGAATGCCAGCAATGAGAAATACCCATCGAGCGAATTTCATATTGTTTTCCTCCTTGAGCGGCACGAATCAATGAGGATGTGCAGCCTATCGGCTTTGAGCTGCATGTGCTACGTTCTTTGTGGTAAGCGGCCGGGGTATGCCCGACTGCAATCTATTCTACCCACTCACATCATACAACTTTGTTTCAAAATCGCGCAGCATCCCCGGTCCGTTCCAGCGTAATGGTTATGCTGCCATTTCGTTGCGTGATTTCTTCAAAATATCAATTAGCACCGGCGAGAGCATCACGATGATAAGAACTAAGCCTGAAATGATTGATGGAATAGAATTCATCCCACCATGGGATTGCCAATATACATTGGGTCCAATGACCAAGATTAGAACACTAATTAGTACGCCAACCAGAAGAGCGGAAGAGCCTTTTAATGTCTGCGGTGACCTTAGATAGAAGAACGAAGCAACAATAGATACTGCCGTGAATGCAACCATAAAATACAGTGAAAACAATCTATCCATCTCGTCATAGAAAATCAGGACGAGAAGCGGCATGACCCCAAATAGACTATATGTCAGAAGAGTCAAATCTTTACGTATGTTGGTAAAAAGCATGACTAAGGGGCGCAGTGAACGCGAGACTAAAAGCGCTATTACGAGGGCAGTTAGGAGTGGGATCCAAGCGCGCCAGCCCCACAGCTCTCTTCCAAACGTTTGGTACCCAAAGAATTCTAATCCTGGAGTTGATCCATTTACCAGGTATGCACCTACGAGAACTGCGGAAGTAAGATAGGTGTATGACCATCGCGGGAAGCCCAGCACCCACCCGATTCCAACTCCTGCCGGAAGCAACAAGAGCAGGATGACGATAATGAAAGCGAGAGAATCAAGCCATCTCGGAGCGGACCAATCATGGGGAATCTCACTTGCGATGAGGATGAACCCCCAAAAGATGAAAGGAACTATACCAGCTGATACATCGATCCATGACGGTTTCTGCATTTTCTCCTTCACACTCCTACCCCCATCGCATTAAATTCCATAGACATCATGCTTGGCAGCATAACGGTTTCGAGTTGAGGCGCCGGGGTTCACTCCAACACCAGCCCGGCTAGCATCCCCATCATACGACTTCGTTAGCAAATCGCGCCGCATCCCCGGTCGCCTATCACTTGCTTTGCCGTGGCTAGAATGAAGACGGATTATTCCTAAAGAAATACAAGAGGAACAAGTACACTTGCAAATAGTAGCCAAACACCCCGAACAAAGCGCCCACTAAATAACCAACGGCGGAGATCAAGCGAATAGGTATCAGGCTTACTAGAATACCTCCTACAAAGCCTGCTCCGCCTCCGCAAAGTAAGCTGACCAAATACCAGGTGATCAACCAAGGTAATCCCAGAAAACCGGGGTTGAACGTCTGTGATTGGACGACGGAAACCGCCAAAGCGATGATAGATCCGGCAAGCAGACCATTCCTATGGTGGGATTTCAATTGCCCTTCCTCATCATCGGTGTGCGCCTTCTCCCTTAGCTTCACTCAGTCGAGCTAGGCGGCCTAATGGCTTTGAGCTGCGAAGTCCCACGTTCTTTGTGGGGAGCGGCCCGGGCATTCCCAGCCATTACCTTTTCAATTTTCCCCAGAATACAACTTTGCTACAAAATCGCGCCGCATCCCCGGTCCGTTGCAGCGAGAGATTGTGTGAAAAGTCCTCTCAAATGCAATAATACATCCATCTTTGGATTCCGTCTAAGATTAGCACGGCCCTTTGCACGGAGTGATTGTGGAGCTTGAAAAAAAGGTGTAAGGACTCAGCCCACAGTGGAGGACTTTTGTTTTAAATACCGGTAGTCGAATATCGTGCGAAGCGTCAGACGTGCTCCAGAACGATCATTTGAGGAATGTGACATTGGGTTGTAATGGCAATATAACGATGAAACGACGATCAAGTCACGTACAGAGATGCGAAGATAAGATATAGTACGAAGGAAACGACGACGAAAGAATTCGATG